>NZ_JACOOY010000020.1:0-45953 GCF_014287705.1 Dorea hominis
TGGGAGTAAATTACGAATATCCGAAAGAAATGGAGAAACATTACACGGTTAGAGATGTTATAGGAAGTTTGCCAGAGCCGCCTGAAGATGGAAGTGATAGAATGATTTATATAACTGGCGACTGTCATCGGAATTTTGAGAGATTTAATACAAGGAATTTTCCAGAACAAAAGGAAATGTCAAAAGAAGATTATGTAATTATCTGTGGAGATTTTGGAGGAATCTGGGATCAGGAAGAGGAAAGTAAAGAAGAAACAATGCTCATGGACTGGCTGGATTGTAAATCATTTACCACTTTATTTGTAGATGGTAATCATGAGAATTTTGACAGACTCTATGAGTATCCGGTAGAGGAATGGCATGGCGGAAAAGTTCATAAGATCAGACCATCTGTCATTCACCTGATGCGCGGCCAGATATTTGAAATTGAAGGAAAAAGTATATTTACATTTGGTGGTGCGAGCAGTTATGATATTGATGGAGGGATTCTGGATCTGGACGATCCTGACTATAAGAACAAGAAGAAAAGGCTTGATCGCGGATGGAAGCCTTATCGACTTAATCATGTGAGCTGGTGGCAGCAGGAGCTTCCAGCCATAGAAGAGATGGAAGAGGGACGAAAGAATCTGACAGCACATGATAATTCGGTGGATTTTATCGTGACACATTGCTGTGCGTCGAGCACACAGATTCAGTTAGGCGGAAGTATGTACAAGCCAGACATATTAACAACTTATTTTGAAGAGATCAGGCAGAATACAAAGTTCAAGAAATGGTTCTTCGGGCATTATCATGATAATCAGAATGTGAGTGCGGAAGAGATATTGCTCTATGAGCAGATTATAAGAATTGTGTAACAGGAGATAATTAGAAATTAAGCCGGCTAGAGCAGAGATGTTCTGGCTGGCTTTATTGCTATAAAAAAAGAATGCGGATGTAGAACTTGAGCAATTGAATAAAAGGGTGGTGACAACAAATTTAAAAGGTTAATGGAAATTTTTGGTGAATACAGAAAACGCTATATAAATTCCAGTGTAGTAATGATACAATTAATATAAGAATGTTTAATTGCGGTTTACGGCGCTCAGCAGTCACTATTCCGTTTTAGAACGACCGCTTTCCGAAGTGAACTTGATGTGCCTGTGTTAAAGCGAGAGATAATGGAAGAATTAGACACAGAAGTAACTGTTGGAGAATGGATTGAAACAATAGAATATGATTATCCGATGTTTCATCTTTCCATGGATTGTTTTTGGTGTGAGATTGTAAAAGGGAATTTGGTGTTAGAGGAACATGAGGCAGCAAGATGGTTAAGTGAAGAGCAGCTAGATGAAGTAGAATGGTTACCGGCAGATGTGACACTTATTGAGAAGATTAGAAAGGAAATGAATGGGTAATAGGGTATGATTTCAGCAAAACCAACTAAAAATTTTGTATAGAGGTAGATTTTTCACGGCGGACTGAAGCATATATAAGAGGATGAGTTATGAGGAAAAAGAGAATTATATTAAAAAGAAGTATTTCTGCATTAGTAATAGGTGCAGTGACGATTTCAATTCTGGCAGGAGCGACATCCGCATCAAGCAGCGTGAATGCAGATGATGCGACGGCAAGTGTAGCTGTGTTTGAAAATCTGTTGAACGATCGCTCTTTTGTAGTCGATACATTTACGCAAGATACGATGCCGGAATCTAATCCATATGGAAGACTGGATGGAGTTGCAAATACAGATTATCTGTCTACGGATTTTCTGAAACAATATGAGAATGATCCGATTTTTAAAAGTGGTGTGAGTCTTTATTACAGAATGAACCATACAGGGGAGACAATCAGTGAGATTCCATCGGTACTTCTGGATGTTTTTGCAACGGATGCAGACTGGACAAAATTCTGCGCTGGTGCAAAGAGCAAAAATTATGATTCTCTGCTAACAAGCATTTATCAGAATGATTACAAATCCGTTTCAGGTAATTCTATTGGCAGTGAAGAGGAAGGTATGCAGACATTGCGGGCATATTCTGATTTATTGGACAATTCAAAAACCAAAGATGCATCAAAATGGTTGAATGACTATTTAGGAGCCATTACAGATGTTAATGATATAGATAAATATAATTACCTGTTAAAAAATACGGAGCTATACGATGAAAATCTGACAAAGTATGTATCAAATGTGAAAAAAACATTGCTTCAGGCATCAAAAAATTCAGATGGCAAAAAAGAGATGAAAGATTTTTCGGATTTGTATGAAGCACAGTTTTATGCGGATTACGGCGCGGGCGATATACCGCATAAATGGGATGATCAGTATAAGACCATGCAGATTGATAAATATGGCAGCAAAATTAAGAAAATTGCCAAAAGCGTAAAAACAGTGATCAGCACAGGTGTATCAACCGTTAATAATATCGTGATGATGGAAAATCTCTACAGAAATCAGGAGTCCATGCACGATACGCTGGTACGTGTACGCAGTAATGCAACGAAAAATAATGATAACACATTTATCCGTGCGTCATCTTCTTATCTGAGTCTGCTGGAATCTGATGAGCTTGGTGACAATGTTATTAGAAGTGCAGCGCTGAAATCTATTTACGATTATGGCAGCGACGAGCTTGGCAAATATGTATGGGACACTGCAAAGGGTGGTGCCAGAGATGAAGCTGCGATTATGGTTGCCAGAAAAACAGGGATGGACACATTGAGCTCCAAAATGGCGGTATCTGCAGCAGTCGGCAGAGCCAATGCGATACTGGCTGTAGGAAAAGACCTTATTAATTATGGAACCGGCTTTGATGATGTCTGTGAAAAAATATATTTAATGAAATATCTGCAGGAAATAAAACAGTACGCAGTTGATGCATTTAATGATGATAAGAATAATTATAATAAATATAAAAGCCAGGCTGATATGAAAAATATGGATATCTGGGCATCGGCAGCAATAGATGATCTGCAATTTATTAAAAGAATTGTGCTGCTCCAGAATGATCTGGGATACCAAACTGCAAATGCACAGATTGGCAGCAAATATGGAGAAATCCTTTCGTGGATTGATGGATGCAATGACGCAGCAGGATTGGAAGCAAGATACACGAATCTTCAAAATGCACTTGTGGATACGACAATCAATCCGGTTTCCACAAATCCGATTTCAGTTGACGAAGGCTGCACTTTGCAGATTATCCACTCAACAGACAGTGACTTGCAGACATATGCAGTTTATACGAACAGAAGTGGACAGAAGTGTTCCATTGCAGAATTTGAAAATGTGATGCTTGCCGGTATTCGGATCAACGGTGGTACATTGAAGATCAGTGACCAGTCGAAAGAAGAAATGAAGTTTAATGGTTTATTTGTAACGGATAAGGCAGGAAATCTTGAAATTACCGGCAACGGCGGAGAGATTTATGTCGGCAGACTGGATATCAATGGATTTTTACAGATAAATGATAAATGCTCGAAAAAGATTAATGTAGCAAGTAACCTTAATATCAGAAACTATGTAAGCATTAAGAACATGGATATCCATGTGGCTGGAAACTGCAATGTGGCTGGAAGTCTGGAATTTGCTAGCAGTGAACTGGTTGTAGATGGAAATATGGAGGCTGACAATGGGTATCTGCAGATGCAGGATACCGAGGACAAACTGCTTGTGAAAGGGAATCTGACGTTAGGTGAAACATATGGAAGCAGTAAGGGGGAGTGTTTAACAAATGGAACAGTAGAAGTAAAAGGAGATTTCACCTCGAACTATAAGGAAACAGGCTCCAACTGGTATGGCTATTATGAGACAAATATGCATAAGACGATATTTTCAGGAGAGAAGACACAGAAGATTAGTTTTAAAGAGCCAAGTCAGGTAAATGGATTCAATGATAATCTGGAACTTCAAAATAACAATATCAATTTTGTAACACCACTCTACTCGCTCACAGTAAATAATGATATGACGATTTCGAAAACAGAAGATTTACAGATCGTTACGCAATTGATAATTAATAATGGATCTTTTGTAACAACTGGAAATGTTGAGGCTAACATGTTAAACATCAACAATACAAAAGAAAATCAGATACAAGGGAATCTGAATATGACTGGAACTGTTGTCTTTAAAAAGGGAAGTCTGGAAGTAGGAGGAAATGCGAAATTTGACAATGGGTATCTGCAGATGAAGGATACCGAGGATAAACTGGTTGTAAAAGGAAATATGACGTTAGGTGAAACATATGGAGGCAGTGAGAGTGATTGCTTAACAAATGGAACAGTAGAAGTGAAGGGAGATTTCACCTCGAACTATAAGGAAACAGGCTCCAACTGGTATGGCTATTATGAAACGAATACGCATAAGACAATATTTTCAGGAGAGAAGACGCAGAAGATCAGCTTTAAAGAGGCGAGTCAAGTAAATGGATTTAGTGATAAGTTGGAGCTTCAGAATAACGATATCAATTTTGCAACACCAATTTATAATGTGAAGATCAATCAGGACACACAGCTTACGAATACAGAAAAACTGATGATAACAGGTACATTAAATACAGGCGGTTATAAATTTGCAACAACCGGAAATATAGATGCAGAAAGACTGGACATGGGAGGTGCAGGAGTAGAAATTGCCGGAGATGTAGCGGTCAGAACAATGAATGTGTCAGGCAGTGATAACCTTATTAAAGGAAATCTGATGGTGAACGGAGGAGGTGCTGCCTTTAAGCAGGGAAGTCTGGAAGTAGGAGGAAATGCGGAATTTAATAATGGCTTTCTGCAGATGCAGGATACAGAAGACAAACTGCTTGTGAAAGGGAATCTGGCGTTAGGTGAAACATATGGAAGCAGTAAGGGGGAGTGTTTAACAAATGGAACAGTAGAAGTAAAAGGAGATTTCACCTCGAACTATAAGGAAACAGGCTCCAACTGGTATGGCTATTATGAGACAAATATGCATAAGACGATATTTTCAGGAGAGAAGACACAGAAGATTAGTTTTAAAGAGCCAAGTCGGGTAAATGGATTTAGTGAGAATCTGGAACTTCAAAATACAGACATTAATTTTGCGACTCCGCTCTATTCATTGACGCTGAATCAGGATACCGTACTGATTCACACAAATTTGTTAAAGATTAATGAGTTCCTGAATCTGAACGGACATAAACTGGCAACTACAGGAAAAACAGAGTGCAGCAATGTAGCCGAAAATGGTGGAACATTAGAAGAAAATCCGAAATTTGGACATAATTATTATAATCAATTGAAACCGGCTGATTTAAAAGATCATGATATTAAATATGCGGATGAAGCGTGGGTATGTACAAGCTGTGGAAAAATATTTACGGATGCAGAAGGAATTGTGGAATATGATCCAGATCCATGCAAAGACGGACATACAATCGTGATTGATCAGGGAAAAGCGGCAACCTGCACTACCGACGGACTTACAGAAGGCAAGCATTGCAGCGTCTGCAAAACCGTTCTTGTACCACAGGAAGTAATTCCTGCAAGTCATAATTGGGAAGAAAATTTCACAATTGACAAAGAACCAAGCTGCACAACGGAAGGAAGAAAATCTATCCATTGCAAGAAATGTGGCGAAACAAAGGATGAGCAGGTTATTCCGGCAACAGGTCATGATTTTACCGAATGGGAGACGATTGAAGAAACCAGTTGCACAAAAGAAGGAATTACACAGCGCCGATG
The DNA here is from genome assembly GCF_014287705.1 of Dorea hominis. NCBI lineage: Bacteria > Bacillati > Bacillota > Clostridia > Lachnospirales > Lachnospiraceae > Dorea > Dorea hominis. Next base: position 5,695 of record NZ_JACOOY010000020.1, read on the forward strand.
TAAAATTTGTGGCTTCACAGAGACGAAAAAACTGGATAAAAAGGCGCATGAATGGGGAACAGAATATACGGTAGATCAGCCGGCAACATTTGCAGCAGATGGAAGTAAGTCTATCCACTGTAAGAATTGTGAAACGATTTCAGAAGCAATCGCAATTCCAAGGATAAACTCTGTAAAAATTTCGGCAACGGCTTATACTTATTCAGGTGGAGTAAAAACACCGTCTGTAACGGTAAAAGATGCGAACGGAAATGCATTGCACAACAAAACAGATTATATAGTGCAATATGCATCCGGCAGAAAAAATGTAGGAACGTATAAAGTAATTGTAACTTTTAAAGATAATTACAGTGGTAAAAAGACGTTATCATTTACCATTGATCCGAAAGGCACCACTATAAGCAGTTTAAGTAAATCGAAAAAAGCATTTACTGCAAAATGGAAGAAGCAGAGTGCACAGACATCCGGTTACCAGTTACTCTATTCTACAAATAGTAAGTTCAAATCTCGAAATAAGTATGTCACAGTCAGCAGTTATAAAACAACTTCGAAAACTATTAAAAAGCTGGCGGCAAAGAAGAAATATTATGTGAAAATCCGTACTTATAGGAGTGTTTCCGGTAAAAAATATTATTCCGGATGGTCGGCAGCAAAAACAGTAGTGACGAAATAAGAGCAGAAAGGATAAAGGATAAAGCACATTATGAACAAGCTGGTGATATTTGACGCTGCTGGCAACGAAATCGGGATGATACTTCAAAAAGTAATAGAAAAATCATACGTAAAGGGATATATTTGAACATAGGAATGAAAAAGAAAAAAGAATCAAGTGAACAGTTGAATATCGTCATATTTCTGCTGCTTGTGATTGCCGCATTGGTCTGTCGCTGGCTGGGGAAGATGAGCGCCGGTCGCATCTTCTTTGGCACACTTCGGACGGTGATCTACATCGGATTATATATCGGGTGGGCGATTAGCATTCATAAGAGAGTCATTCAAAAATCAGTGAGAAATACATTGCTGTTAGTCGCAGGTCTGATGGTATTTTGGTTTGTTGTACGCACGACAAAATATTTCTTCACCTATGATCTGCAGATCTCGCGCTACCTTTGGTATTGCTACTACATACCAATGCTGTTTATTCCGCTGACTGCATTGCAGGCGGCCTTTCTTCTTGGACAGCCGGAAGAATACAGGCTGCCGGGGTGGCTGAAAGGATTATGCATTCCGACGGGGATTCTTAGTATATTTGTGCTGACGAATGATCTTCACCAGCTTGTCTTTGCCTTCCCGGAAGGAGCGGCATGGTCGGATAGCAGTTATACATATGGATGGGGCTATTATACAGTGATTTTGTGGGAAATTGTCTGTGCATTGATCGGCTTCCTTTTGATGCTCTATAAATGCAGACATTCCCGAAAGAAGAAATATTTACCGCTGATCGGAATTAGTGCAACTGTACTTTACGCGGCCATTTACGTAAGTGGTGTGGAATGGATGAAGAAAATAGGTGGAGACATTACCGCAGTTTTATGTTTATTTTTTGTGGGCATACTGGAAAGCTGTGTACGTTGCGGATTGATCCAGACAAATACAGGGTATGAGCGGCTGTTTGAAGTCTGCGCATTGGGAGCCAAGATTACAGATCAGGACTATAATGTCTGCTACACATCCTCCAATGCAATGCCTTTATCTAAGAAAATAATGAAGGAAGCGATGGAGAAAGAAGTCGTGATCGATAAGAAGACACTGATACAGAACCGGGATATCCCGGGCGGTCATGTTCTCTGGCAGGAAGATATCGAAGACATCATCCAGCTTCTTGAGAGACTGGAAGAAAACAGAAAGACAATCGAAGAAAGTAACTGTATTGAGCAGGAAAATTATCAGACAAAGGCAGCCATCAATATGCTGCGTGAGAAGAATCGCTTATTTGACAAGCTACAGACACAGACCGCAAAACAGATCGATCTGTTAAATGACCTGCTCCGCCACTATGACGAGGAAGAAAATCAGGAGAAAAGCCGTAGGCTTTTAGCGAAGATCAGTCTTGTCGGAACGTATATAAAAAGACGCGGAAATCTGGAATTTATCGAAGAGAGATCAAAAATATCCGATGCCGCCGAACTGGAAGCCTGCATAGAAGAATCTTTTTCCAGCTTGCGATTGATGGACATCGACTGTGCCTGTTCGTTCCCAACCGGTGAGGAGATTTATGTAAGTGACGCTGTGTCGATGTATCAGTTTTTTGAAACAGTGGTGGAAAAATGCGTGGACACATGCAATTCTCTGTGGATAAAGCTTCGAAGCCAGGGAGAAAAGCTTCTCTTCTGTATGGAAATAGAAAGCAAGATGGATCTTACCATTTTTTCGAAAATGGTGCAGTCCTGTACATGTGAAGATGGCATATGGCGTTTTACATTTGCCGTGGAAAAGGCAGGTGAACCGTAATGCAGACATTTTTAATGATCGTTATTTTATTAAGTCTCGTAGGGAATATGATTCTGTTGTTTGCTTTTCAAAATATGAAGCTGGATGATCGAAAATGGTATATCAACATTGCACTTTTTGTGTTTTTATTTCTGCTTTTAAATGCGTTGGCCTATTCATTCGAGGCGGCCCATGGAGGAGAAATATATTTGCAAATGCCATCTGTTCCGATCGGAGTATGGTGGTGTGTTGTCGGTGTGATCGATGCGTTACTTATCTGGGAAGGACTTCGGCTGAAAAAGATGAGAACAGAAACTATCAGGCAAAATTCTATCAAAGAGGCGATGAACGTACTGCCGATCGGAATCTGTTATTTTATGGATGATGGAATGTTGAAGCTTTGCAATGAGCAGATGTATCGCCTTTTTCAGACGCTCACTCACAGAGATCTGCAAAAGCAAGAAGAATTAAAAGAAGCGCTTCAGCAATGTGAGCGCTACGGTGTGAGTCGGATCAACAACAAAGAAATCTACCTTTTCCCTGACGGGAAGGCATGGAGCTATCGGGAAAATGAAGTGACAGATCGAAAGGGAAAGGTATATACAGAAGCTATTTTTCTGGACATTACGAAACAATATGAGGAAAAAATAAATCTGACAAAGCAGACCGAAAAGTTAAAAGAAATATCAAAAGAACTCCGCTATCTGTCGGACAATGTATTGATTCTGACACGTGAGCGGGAAGTGCTTGCGGCAAAGACAAAGCTTCACGATCAGATGAGCGCCGGTCTTACTGCGATCCGCCAGAGTCTGGTGCAGGAGAACGCAGATTATAAAGATGCGGTGCGCTTGCTTCGGCAGGCCGTAAATGCAATCTGGAATGACAACCAGTATCCGCTGGAAGAAGGCGATTTTGAAAGATTTCTGCAGGATGCAAAGACACTTGGCGTGGAGGTAGTGTGCGAGGGAACATTGCCGGAGTCAGAGGAACTGGCTAATGTCTGCGTCCTTGCAATGCGTGAGTGTCTGACAAATGGCGTCTGCCATGCCGGTGCGACAAAGCTTTGGATCGAGATGCAGAATGAAAATCAGCAATGTCGCATCCGTATTACGAATAACGGAGAGACACCGGATAAAGAGATTGTTCCAAAAGGCGGATTGTATAATATTTCCAGACATGTATTTGACTATGGCGGAGAAATGCAGATACAGTCATTTCCGTATTTTGCATTGACGATTGCATTTCAAAAGGAGAGAGTATGAAACAGGTATTAATCGTTGAGGATCAGAGGATGCCTCGTGAAAATATGGAGAGAGTCATTTCAGAAAGTGACAATTATACGCTTTCTGCCAGTGTAAATGGCGCAGATGTTGCACTTGCCATATGCAGAAGACAGCGTATCGATCTTATATTGATGGATGTATGTACGTCCGGAAATAAAGACGGGATCGAAGCGGCAGCAGAGATAAAGGCAGAGTTTCCAAATATAAAAATCATTATCGTAACTTCCATGGTGGAAGTCGGATATTTGCAGCGGGCAAGAGAGGCGAAAGTAGACAGCTTCTGGTATAAGGATATCAGTCCGGAGAGACTGGACGATGTTATGGCTCGAACGATGGACGGAGAAAGTGTATTTCCGGATAAAACACCGAGCGTACAGTTAGGACTTGCCGACAGTTCAGAGCTTACAGCCAAGGAAATCGAAGTGCTACGCTATGTCTGCGATGGACTCGAATACAGTGAGATCGCAGAGCAGATGAACATCTCGCTGCGAACAGTGAAATTTCACATCTCGAATATTTTATCCAAAACAGGATATGCAAATAAGACGAGACTTGCAATCGCAGTGACAAATAAGAACTTCATCATACCGAGCAGTCAGGAAAAAAATCAATAATATTCCTTGTATGTTCAGATAATACTTATCTGACAGATAAAATTCTCAGTAAAAATAACGAAAACCTGTCCATATGGACAGGTTTTATTTTTTGTCTCTCTGTTATAATCTATTATAAGAAAACTATGTCGTTTGAGGAGGTAAAGACCAGTAACTTAGTTGGAAAAGAAGAAGGAGGGATATGTTATGAAAAACTGGAAATCGGGACGAATATGTAACTATCTAATGAAAAGATTGCTGTTGTGCGCCCTGGTTGTAGGTGGCTGGTTCACTGCTGGTATTGGAGCGAAAGCGGAATCGCTTACTCACTCAGTGGAATTTAAATCTGAAGAATCACAAATAGTACAATTTGAGAGAGCAGATGGGCTTGAGCAGCATATTGAAGTAACAAATAATACACAGAGGCCGATGAAAGTAACATTTTCGCACAATGTTCCTATACGGAATTACAATACGAAATTATGGATAGGCGGTCATGAAGTTGCCAGCCGTATGGCTACAGCAGTAAAGGATGCAAATGTACTATATTTATATCCGTGCCAGTGGGTAGAAAAGGCCTGTGAAGTGGAATTTACAACATCTGCACCAGCTTATACGGATATTACTATCAGCGCAGAATACATTGATCAAAAAATCGGATTCAAAGAAGACGAGATTGGTCTTACAAAAGATACAGCATATGAGATTCCGTTATCCGGACATCCGTACAGTCTTTATGAAGGTCTGACAGGAACGGGAACAGATAAACGCTGGTACAAGTTTAATGTTGCAGACAGGGCAGTGATTGATCCAAGCTTCCATCTTGTTAACACAGAAAGAGCAACTTATTTCGGACAGAATCGTACTTTCATTCGTGTCTATGACTCTAATAATAATCAAATCTATAGCGAAGGATCCTCACAATACAATGGCAAAGAGGCGTGGGAGCCTGGAGCAAAGGTGTTAACGCGTGGAACATATTATGTATGTATATCAACAAGTAATGCTGCTTATTACCCGGCAATTTTTGATTTTAATCTGAATGGACATGACTATATTTCGGCTGAGAAGATTAAATGCTCTCATAAAGAAGTGAAAAAATCACAGTTAGGAAATATAAAGGTTGTTGCTGAGACGGTACCTGCAAATTCCGATGACAAGATTGTAGAAGTATATGATCATATTTCCGGAAAGTCATGGAAGCACAACAGCAATAAAGTTACGCATAGTGAAGTTCCGGTATACAATATTAAAGCTGGTAGACAGAGCTGGCTTACATTCAAGACAAAGAATGGAAAAACCTATACAACGAATCTCTACGTACCGGCAGAGAAATTTAAAAAACCGAAAGTAATAGCTTACCATAATTATGCAAAAGTAACTGTAGGATCAGCAAAGATGATGGGTACAAATGCCAGAATTCAGATTTATAAAGGTGGCAAATGGACAACAGTAAAAACGGTAAACTATATGTACTGCCCAGATGCGATGAAAATAAAGAATTTGAAGCCGTTGACAACCTATAAGTTCCGCACACAGGCTTATGCGAATGGAACAACCGGTACACCGTCTGATGTAGTGACAGTAAAGACTGGATCTGCTGTGAAACCAGTTGTGAAGTCTATTAAGATTGTACAGAAGAAAAAGATAAAAGTAAATGGCTGGACATCTCCGGGACACTGGAGTGGAGGTTACTGGTATCCGCCGATTTATCACAAACCGTACACATGGACAAAATACAAAGTAAAAGTTACTTTAAAGAAGAAAGTTCCGAAGATTGGTGGTATGAGGATCGGTGATACATGGACAAAAGGCAATAAGACAAGCTACACTGTATGGCTGCCAAAGGGAGCACAGACAGGTAAGAAGCTGAATATTTATATGAATACAGGATTAAGCAAGAGCAATGGTCAGGGACCGCAGATTAAAAAAGTGATCAAAGCGAAGTAACGCTTCCTAAAAACACCTGAAAAACAACAAAACCGCAAGTGGCGTAAGCTGTTTGCGGTTTTGTTGTTTTGTGACTTTGGGATCCATTGCTACAATGAATAATTTCCTGCGAAATTGATTATATACTGTCCTTTAGGACGGGGTGAAAAAGAAATCTATATGTTATACTTTATTTACAAATAATATATTGTGCTTGAATTATCAGACAAAATGGATGATTGTCTTCTGATGAGTGGAAAATTATCCTGAAAAGTATTATGCAAAGGAGGCGTAGATGATATGAAAACAAAAAGACAAGGACAGAGTAAATTATTTGTAGTGCTTGCAACACTTCTGGCGATTGTATTTTTTTCATTTGCCGGGGAGACAGATGTAAAAGCTGCTGAGACGTACACACAAAATTATACACCGACGAGAAAGTCTCCGTTGAAAAAGATTGAATATATCAATCGTGGGGATAATACATTTGATATTAATGTAACGGTAGATTTGTCGGTATATTATCCAAATGATGTTTTGGGTATTCACGATTATGATATAACTGCGTGGACGAATGGTACAAGTGGGAAAGAGTATGTTGCTTTAATAGGCGGCGAAATAGATGTAGGAAAATATGTGCATACTCATCAGATTAGGAGCGAACATCTGAAACATGTAAAACCAGGAGAAAAATTCTGGATTAGATATGAACTTTACAAGAATCTTCAACTTGAGGAGTATGGTCCATATTGTGATTTTGAAGCAAGGGAATTGACAGCACCGACTATTAAAGAGCCGGAACAGACTGAGAATTTATTTAGCAAAGTAAACAGGTACACATGGAGTGTCAAGTCTTCAAATGGAAAAGAATATTCAGAAATCAATGCAGAGATGGAAGCAACAAAAGCACCTGGTCAGGGTGAATCCTTATGGGCATATAATAAGGATGACGGCATGATATATGGTAGGTCTTTTACCAACAAGATTAAAGCACTTGTATATCGTGATTTGGAGTCAAAAGAAATTGATATAACTGGTGTTAAGACAGGAATGGTTCTTGTAATTGCAAAAGATGCGGCATCGGCAAAAACAGCAGGAGATGCAATTACATTAAAGGATAGTGATAGGGTTAGATTTGATCAGGCTGCATATACTAAATCAGTAGCGGCGAAGGGCTACAAGTTTCAAATGGGTTCTGATCGATATGATCAGCTTATCGGTTACATTGATGCGTCAAGTTATAGTTATGCTACGGCACATATCGTAGAAGTCTATAATTACTCAACAAAAAATGGAGAAGGATCACTTTTTAAAAGATATGTGATTAAAGGAAGTAATAATTATCAGAGAAGTTTTAAACTTACAGGATTAAAACCTGGCACGGCCAAGCATTATACAGTGCATCTTATACGAGCAGATTCAAGTGGAACTGAATATGAATATATAGATAACCAATATTGGACATTGAAATCAGCAAGCTTTAAAACACCATCTGTTTCAGGTGTTAAATTTGCACCTAAAAAAGCAAAACTTATAATAAATGTACCGTCTACACAGGCGGGTAAAGGTCTTTCCACTATGCATGTATACAAAGGAAATAAGAAGATTAAAACAATTAAGAGTAATGGAAAAACAAGAATTACCTTTGTATATAGTGGAAGTAAAGCAAGTACTTCTTCTTATAAAGTAAAAGCGGTTTGCGCAAAGAATACAAAGATTACAAAGACTAGTAAGGCAAAGAAACCGGTTGCTAGTAAGTATAAGAGGCAAGGATGGATCAATCCGAATATAAATGCGATTACGCCATATGCAACAGCAACATTTGTACCGTGGGAAATGAGTTATTACAATGGCAAGGTAACAGTTACAGGATATGTTGTAAACAATCGTATTTTTAAGCTTAAAACTTATAAAGTGAAGGTTGGAGTTGGAGTCGATAATAAGATTTACGCATCAACAACAAAGACTTATAAGAATGTAAAAGACAGTACAATTAAAAAGGTTAAATTTTCATTTAAGTCAAAGAAAGCACTTGATTTCGTTAATAACTCCCCAACATGGAGTGTGAGAACACTGAAATCTGTATGGTAATGCATTTAGAAACACGATCAATAATAATCGTATGATAAGGGGCTAGAGAAGACATTAAAGTCAATTGGATTTTATCGTTTGACGCTTTCGGCGGAGTGTTACGATAAGCACTTCGCCATTTTTATTTTGATTAAGAACAGTCACCTTTTTACATATAATCGCACAGCATCTTTATGTGAAAAGCGTGATATCAGTAAATACAGATTATATTCTAGCACCAAAGTATTCACATTATTTTATTCGTTATGCTTTTTCTTGTCGGTGGTTTTATAGATATTTCAACAATCCATGCAGAAGCAGGAAGCAGAACAGGAAGCATTCAAATTATTTACAAGGAGAGAAATAGTTCGGATAAAGAAGTGACTCTTTCCGGAGCAAAGTTCTCGATATTTCCAATTCAATACATGAAAAATGATGAGCTGGTCTGGGAAAATGGTTTTAAAGATTCAGGGATATCATTACAAGATACCAGTGCAGAAGCAAGAGAAAAACAAGCAAAACAATTGTTTGCATTTGCGAAGAAAAATGATATTTCCGGTTTAATGCAAGAAACAGATAGTTTGGGATGCACGAGTTTTGGAGAAGTGGATGAAGGAATTTATCTGATTGCACAGATTGGAAATGTGGAAAGTGGTACAGTTTTCACCAGAGCATTGTAGATTTTATTCAAAACATTACGCTCGCCCAGACTGCCGACATCCTGGTCACGGGTATCTTCCAAAAGGCAATGCGACTACAAAGAAATCAATACTGCAGAATTGCAAAAACAGAGCCGACAGTTGACCTCGGAAAAGATGAAACTCTATGATGATTGAGTGTAACCGTATGGTTGGTTCAGGTAGTGCAGCTTCCTTTTTTGTGTGTGCGTAGAGGGCTGATTGGTGTTGTCTTGGGGGCCAGCGCCTCCCCCGGGCAAAATTATCATTAACTATAAAAACTATGTTGCACGAGGGCATATTCTGCTATAATAAAAGGCAGAATGACCAAAGGAAGTAAAGGGGATTAGTATGGAGCGTTATAAAGTACTTCTGGTAGATGATGAAGTGGAAGTTATTGATATTATGGAGCAAAAGATTCATTGGAATGATCTTGGATTCAAGGTTGTGGGCAGTGCAACGAACGGCGTGAAAGCATTAGAGCTTGTGGAGAAGCTCCAGCCGGACGTTGTGCTTACGGACATTAAGATGCCTTACATGAACGGGTTGCAGCTTGCGAGAAGACTGAACGAGGATTATCCGAATATTTACATTATGATTTGTACCGGTTTCGATGAATTTGAGTATGCAAAGGAAGCGGTGCATTTAGAAATCAAAGAATATATGTTGAAGCCGATCAACTCGACAGAACTGTCTGCAAGTCTTGAGGACTTGAAAGAGACACTGGATCGAGAGCGAGAAGAAAAATTGAATGTAAAGAAATTAAATAATTACTTTCAGGAGGCACTGCCGAAGCTGCAGTCGAATTTTCTTATTTCGCTTATCGAAGGAAGAGTTGGTGAAGAGGATTATGACCGGTTTTTACAGGCGTATCAGCTTGATATGAAAGGACCGCATTTTTGCTGTGTGATCTTTCATACTTCTGCAAATCATGTGCCGGATGGAATGGATCCGTTGCTTCTTTCCATGTCCGTAGAGCGCGAGATCAAAGACCGGCTCGTAGAAGAGTGGGAATGCAAGGAATTTATTTACATGGGCAATACGCTTCTTATTTTGGAACTTGATTCAAAGGAGAAGATGGCACAGGTGACAGATGCCTGCGACAGATTCTGCCGTTGGGCTTATCGAATTATGGGAGCAGTCGTTACGGCAGGAATCGGAACGGTGTGTGACAGCCTTCGTGACATCAGCATTTCTTATGAAGGGGCGAGAGATGCCATTTCTTATCGTGTGCTGTATGGTACAAAGCGCGCCATCAACATCGGAGAGATTGTCCCAAAAGAGCAGAAGCAGACAGCGCAGCCGGAAGAGATCAGCATGCAGGAGCTTCTTCGCGCGATCCGTATCGGTGATCCGGAAGAGATTAAGGAGATGGCACACAAGGAAATTGAGAAAATTTATAAAAATACAGAGACAATCAGCCAGCATAATCTGGCAACATTAGAGATTGTCAGCAGATTTGTTCGCTTCTGTACAAATAACTCGCTTGATTTCAATGAGATTTCCGGATATTCGCAAAATATTTACGAAAAAGTATCACAGATGGATGAAAGCTTGCTTACAAACTGGACGGTCAATATGTCTATGGCAATCAGCGACTGTCTTATGAATGCCAGAAATAATACATCGAAAAGACTGATCGTAGACGCCCAGAACATTGTGAAAGACCGATATATGGAGGCCGACATTTCGCTCGATGAAGTGTGTGCACAGCTTGGTGTGTCGAACTCTTACTTTTCATCTATTTTCAAAAAAGAAGTAGGAAAGTCTTTTATTTCTTATCTGACAGATTACCGAATGGATATCGCAGAGGACCTGGTTCTTAACACAGATGAGAAGAGTTACACGATCGCAGAGAAGGTAGGGTATCTGGATGCGAACTATTTCAGTTACGTATTTAAGAAGAAATTTGGTGTTTCACCTTCCAAATACCGGGCATCTGCGAAAAAATAATGCACGTGAAGGGAATAGAATAGCGTGAAAAACAGATTGAGAAAATTTTCAAAAGAAAATATAACATTCAACATCCAGTCGATCATCATGTCGGTGCTTATGGCGATCACTGTTGTGACAATCGTTGTTATGGGATTTTTGCTCTATCACCGTTTCAAGCTCGCCATTGATCGAATGGCGGTTGCGAATACAGAATCGAACGTAGAGAGTATGGTGGACCGTGTAAATGCGGATCTTTTGGATATGCGTCAGATTTTCAATGCGGCGAACTACAATATCGTTCAGGAATTTGACATTTCCAGCCGTGAATTTACCGAGCAGTTCAGTCTTCTGTACGAAACGAATTCGGACAAGGTGCAGAGCGTGGCGCTGTATGGAAGTGATGGGAAACTTATCAGTTCTGAGCCGGTATCGGTGGAGAAGAAAATAGACGTAACAAGGCAGGACTGGTACCGGAATGCGGAGGACGCAATTGAAAATATCCATTTCTCCGTTCCGCATATCCAAAATCTTTTTGCGGATGGTTCTTACCGTTTCCATCGAGTTGTTTCGCTGAGCCGCTATGTGGATGTCAACGACGGCGATAAGCCGCGAAGTGGTGTCCTCTTAGTGGATATGAAATATTCGGTTATTGAGGATGTGTTAAAACAGATCAATGACTCTTCGGAAGGCATTTACTATTATCTTATCAGCCGCGATGGAGAAATTATTTACCATCCGAGAAGAGCAGAGATGGACCGAGGGCTTTTTAACGAAAAGAGTGTCGGAACAGCCAAATACGAAGATGGAACGTATTCCATCAATGCGGATGGCCATAGGGAAAGCATTGTTGTCGGAAGTATTGCATATACCGGATGGAAACTTGTCGGTGTTGTGCCGGAGAGTGTGCAGACTGCAAGCATCAATCGATTCCGTTACTATGTATTTACGACGATCACAATTCTTCTGATGATGCTCCTTTATGGAAATAGATTAGTTTCCCGAAAGATTTCCAAACCGATCCGCCAGCTGGAAGAGTCCGTAAAAGACCATGAGGCCGGTGGAAAACCGGACATTTACATTGGAGGTTCTACGGAGATCCGACATTTGGGATATTCCGTTCAGAAGTCTTACGAGCAGATTGAGACTTTGATGGAAGAGATCATCCGCCAGCAGAATGAGCGAAGAAAGAGCGAGCTGGATGCATTGCAGAGCCAGATCAATCCACATTTTCTTTATAATACGCTGGAGTCGATCACGTGGATGATCGAGGCATACAAAAATGAAGGTGCTGTCGTTATGATTTCAGAGCTTGCGAAACTTTTGCGTGTCAGTTTGTCCCGGGGAAAGACAATTATTTCTATCAAGGATGAATTGCAGCACAGCCGAAGTTATATGAATATACAGCTTGTGCGCTATAAAGAGCGTTTTAAGATGGAATTTCAGATTGATGAAGAGATTGAAAAATATTGCATTGTAAAATTAGTCATTCAGCCGATCTTGGAAAATGCAATTTACTATGGCGTTGGAAATATGGATGAGGACGATGACGGCAAGATCATCGTGCGCGGTGAGAAGAAAGGCGATGACATTTACATTTCCATTGAGGATAATGGAATGGGCATGCGCGAAGAAGTGTTGGAAAATATTTTGACAAATAATAATAAAGTTCCAAAGCACGGTTCCGGCGTAGGTGTTATTAACGTACATTCGAGAATCAAGCTTATGTTCGGTGAGCAGTATGGACTGGAAGTGTACAGCGAACCGGATGAGGGAACGAAAGTTGTAATCCACATTCCGGCGATTTTGCATACGCCTGAGAATGCGGAAATGCTGGAAATGCAAAAATACACGCAGGGGAGGAATTTAGATGAAAAAAAATAAAATAACCTTCCTCGTGCTGGAGACGATTTTGCTTGTGCTGGCATTGTTTTTCGTGTTGAAGATTTTCGATAAAAATGTGCCGGAGAAGCGAGTGGCAGTCATTCTCTCCGAATCGGGTGACAACCGCTGGGATTCGCTTATAAAAGGCCTGAAGCAGGCGGCGGATATCAATGGTCTTCATATGATCATCTGCAATACGGATAAGATTGACAGTACGGAGACGGAAAAAGAAATCATAAATGAACAGAAAAATAATGATATCGATGCATTTATCATTTGCCCGGCGCCGGGTGCGGACACCGAAAAAATGATCAAAAAGCAGTGCTCCGGCATCCCGTATATTCTTATTATGGATGAATTTTATAACGGAACGCAGTTGATTAATGGGCAATCTTCAGACAGGGCGTCTCAGAATAAAGCGACTTCGGAATCGGCGAAAAAATCGCTTGGTGCAGTGATCGGGCCGGATTATTATAAAATCGGTACAACATTAGGAAAGCAGATTGGCAAAAAGAAGAAGACGGTAGGAATTGTAGCCGACTGGCGAGAGTCTGCGGCAAATCGTCAGATGATCAAAGGTTTGAAAGACGTGCTTAAAGATACCGAAAATGAAATCAGCTGGTGCTATTACCGTCAAAAAGGACAGGACATCTGTGAAAGTGTAGCCCAGAAAAGTGATGTGGACGCCCTAGTCGTGCTGGATTCGAAAGCGTTGGAAGAGCTTGGCGAGAAATCGGAGCAAGGCACATACAGCAAGGCAGAAATATATGGAATTGGCAGCAGTGAAAAGGCAATCGTCTTGCTTGATGACGGAGTGCTCAACGGCCTTATCGTTCCGGATACCTATTCCGTCGGCTACAAGAGCGTAGAAGAGATTGCGCAGAAACTGAACCGCAGATTTTATCGAATCAAAGGTCATGAGACAGATATAAAGATATTTAGCAAACCAATATTTTCTTTAGATGACAATATGGAAAGGTTCATGTATTCCTATGAGTAAAAGAAATGAAAGAAACAGAAAGTATAAACGTGTGATCGCAGTTACATTAATGCTCACCCTTCTCGCATCTGGATGTGGAAAGGAAAAGCCGAAGTCCAATAATATTCTTCGAGTTGGTGTCGTAACGTACACCCAGGATGATCCATTTATCAATGCTATGACAGATAAATTGAAAGAGAATTTCAAGGAAATGGAATCCGAAGATTTTAAGATTATCGTGTCTGTGAAAAATGGAGATGATAACCAGCAGGATCAAAATGAGATCGTAGAAGAAATGATCGACGCTGGATGTGACGTGCTTTGTGTAAATCTCGTTGACAGAACAGCGCCATCCCGCATTATAAGGATGGCGAAACAAGAAAGTATACCGATCATTTTCTTTAACCGTGAGCCGGTAAAAGAAGACATTATGCAGTGGGAGAAACTATATTATGTCGGATGTGACGCAGAGCAGTCTGGCGTAATGCAAGGTGAAATTGTTGCAAACTACCTTAAAAATCATCCGGAGGTGGATGTGAACAAAGATGGCAAGATACAGTATGTTCTTTTAGAAGGTGAGGCCGGTCACCAGGATGCCATTAGCCGAACGGACTATGCAGTAAAGACACTGATCGAACACGATGTGAAATTAGAAAAATTAAGCTATCAGTTTGCAGACTGGAACCGTGGGCAGGCGGAAAATCGAATGACCCGTCTCATCCAGCAATATGGCAAAGAAATCGAACTTGTTATTTCAAATAACGACGAGATGGCATTGGGCGCTGTGGAGGCTTGCAGAAAGGCCGGATACAGAGGAAATGATTGGCCGGTGATTTTCGGAATTGACGGGCTGGAGGATGCTCTGAATGCGATCAAGAACGGCCAGATGCAAGGAACTGTCTACAACGACAACGAAGACCAGGCAAGTGAGCTTGCGAAGTTGTCTGTGGAAGTATTTCGCGGGGACAACAAGTATCGAAGCCAGCTGACGGACGGCAGATATTATGTCTCTGAATACCGTCAGGTAGATGAGGAGAATGTAGATGAGTTCTTGGAAAAATAGTCCGGAGAAGTTATTAGGAAAAATAAGTATAGATAGCGTGAGATAGCGTGAGAAGAGAGCGAAAGGATAGAAAAATGGACAATACATGGGTAGCACAGTTTTATGAGGAAACCGATCCGGTGAAGCGAATGGAAATGCTGGAGGCGCATGGAGAAGATGCAGCCGGTGAGGAGGCGAGTGAGGAAGCGAAAAGAAATGCATGCAGGAAAGAATTGTGGGTTGTGCGCTATGGAAAACGCAGACCAAGAAAAGATGAATTTGTCGGAGGCTTTGTGGAATTAAAAGGCATGGCAGAGGCAACGACAATCGATATCGGTGGCATGCGCAGAAAGCAGGCTGCAAAAATCCTTTCCACATTGGGGTTATCCGCAGTAAGACTACAGGATGAACTGTACAAAGAAGTACTTCTGGCGGAACTTCAGAATGCATTCAAGCGTTACTTTGAAGTGAGCCGCGGAGGCAGAGGATTTACTTCTCTCGTATTTGGAATGGGACAGCTTTCAGACGAAGGCGTTGCAAAGAAGCTTGCAGAGCAGGTCAGTATTATTGCTTTTAAGGCACCGCGGATGCTTCGTATGGAGAAAGAATTCGCACTGCTTAAGGAAGCGGCACTTCTTGCTTTTAGAGAGGAATATCCGAATAGAGAGCATTTTTTGAATAAGTAGAATATATTTCGGGCAAGAAAAACCCCGGCCGGTGCGGTCGGGGTTTTTTGATGTGTGATTGTGGGTTGTTACTGGTGTCCGCAAGACAACACCAATCAGCCCTCTACGCACACAAAAAAAAGGAAGCTGCCGCCCCGCGATTAAGAAATCGCGGGGCGGCAGCTTCCTTTATGTACATCCACTTAATGGAAGGACAATTTAATTATTTCTTCTGGACATATTTCAGACAGTCAAGTGTTACGGCTGCGAGGATGATAATACCTTCGAAGATGAACTGAAGGTTTGTATCAATACCAAGGATTGTCAGAGAGTATGTAAGAGATGTGAAGATAAGTACACCAGTTACAACTCCGGAAATCTTACCGATACCACCAGTAAATGATACACCACCAACTACGCAGGCTGCAATGGCATCCATATCCCATCCTTGTCCGTAAGCTGCACTACCTGAACCAACCATACGGTTACACTCAAGCCATGAACCAAATCCATAAAGGATACCAGCAAGGATAAATGCTCCCATTGTTACTTTGAATACGGAAATACCAGAAACTGCTGCTGCTTCCGGGTTTCCACCTACAGCGTAGAGGTTTTTACCAAATGTTGTTTTGTTCCAGATGAACCATACGATTGCAACTGCAGCTACAGCCCAAAGTACGATTGTCGGGAATCTTCCAGCCTGTGGAATGAACATTTTCGGAATCTCTGAATCAATCGCACCGAAGGAAACACCTTTTGTTGCGTATGTTACAAGACCGAAGATGATAAGCATGTTCGCCATTGTAGAAATGAACGGATGCATCTTAAATCTTGCCATGAAGAATCCAGCGATCATAGAGAATACAGTTGTCAGGATTACACAAACGCCTAATGCTAATAAAGCTTTCGGTACCGGAGCCATCTTTGAGAAGTCAAATACATGTCCGAATACTGTACCTGTGTTGATTCCGTTATGCATGATGATTGTAGATGTTACCATACCCATACCAACCATACGTCCTACGGAAAGGTCTGTACCTGTTAAGAGGATCAGTCCTGCAACACCAAGTGCTAAGAACATACGAGGTGAAGCCTGCTGTAAAATATTCAAAATGTTAGTTGCTGTAAATAACTGTGTATTCTTTACGATTGGTGTAATGATACACAGAGCGATGAAGATTAAAATGATTACAATGTAAAGACCATTCTTGTATAAGAACTGTGCTACATTGAAAGAATATTTATAGTTTTCAATCTTCTGTGCATACTGCTGAGAAAGTGTAAATTCAGACATTCTCAGAAGGTCGATCAAATGGAATTTGTGCATATATGCATCATGTTTTCTGTCTTTGATTTCCTGTACTCTTGACTCGTGAGTCATTTCCGCATCAAAGAGGTGATTCTTTAATACATATTTCTCAGCTTTAATCTCTTCAGAGTCTTTCAGAGCTGCAACTTTTTTCTTGTGCTCTTCCTGAAGTTTCATTTTAACCTTAGCGTATCTGCTCTCTTCGTCCTTCATCTCAGTTTCGCAGCTCTTAGCTACGATATTATAATAGTCGTTATTATAATGTTTAGCGAGATATCCTTCAGCGTCAGCAATCAGCTTGTTGATCGTTGCTTTGTTTTTATTTTCAACAGCAACTGCTTTTTCAAGCTCTTTCTTGCTGTTAGCAATAATCTTAGAACTCTCTTCTTTGCTTAAGTTTTTATCTTCTTTTGCGATTGCGATCTGGTTCTTTAAAGTATTCACTTTATCTGTACCTTCGATACGCAATTCGTCAATCTGTTTCTGAATCTTACCTACATATTCATCAATCGGTTGGAGAAGTTTCGCTTCTTCTTCAGCCGAGATAATAAAGCTCTTTTCTGCCATTTCTAATACTCCTCTCTGTTACAAATACTTCGCACTGAGTCTCAATAATTCTTCCTGATCTGTTTCCTTTGTATTAACAATACCTGCGAGACGTCCGTTGGACATAACTCCGATACGGTTT
Organism: Dorea hominis; assembly: GCF_014287705.1. NCBI lineage: Bacteria > Bacillati > Bacillota > Clostridia > Lachnospirales > Lachnospiraceae > Dorea > Dorea hominis. The sequence goes on from NZ_JACOOY010000020.1 coordinate 23,176, forward strand.
GTAATACCAAGGATCTCCGGCATCTCTGAGGAAACAACGATAATCGTCTTTCCCTGTTTTGCCATGTTAATGATCAGTTCGTAAATTTCATATTTTGCACCAACATCGATACCTCTGGTCGGGTCATCCATCATGAATACCTGTGGTGAACGTTCTAGCCATTTTCCGAAGATCGCTTTCTGCTGGTTTCCTCCGGAAAGGTTTGAGATCATATCATCCGGTCCCATACATTTTGTATGCATAACCTTGATTTCCTCAGCAGTTGCACGTACCATTCTGTCATGTGATAATGCAATACCTTTTTTGTAATGATTCATGTTCGCGATCGTAGTGTTAAATGTAATATCGCCTTTCAGGAACAATCCGTTGGCCTTTCTTTCCTCTGTGATCAGAGCAAATCCGTGGTCCATTGCATCCTTAGGTGATGTAAAGTTCATAACTTTACCGTTGTATAATACATTTCCTTCTGCTCTTGTACGTATTCCGAAAATAGTTTCCAGAAGTTCTGTACGTCCGGCTCCAACCAGACCATAGAATCCAAAGATTTCTCCTTTTTTGATATCAAAGGAAATATTCTGAAGTTTTGGTGCATACTTTGTTGAAAGATTTTGTACAGAGAAAATGGTTTCTCCCGGTTCATTGTCAACAGGCGGGAATCTGTTATCCAGAGAACGACCAACCATGGCTGCAATCAATTCGTTCATATCTGTGTTCTTGCTCTCTTTTGTCATAACAAGGCTACCATCTCGCAGTACGGAGATCTCATCACAGATATTGAAAATTTCGTCCATCTTATGTGAAATATAGATCAGGGAAATTCCCTGTGCTTTCAGCTGACGCATCATTTTGAAAAGTTTTTCAACCTCTGGTGCTGTCAGGGATGATGTAGGCTCATCCAAAACGATTACCTTAGAATTATAAGAAATTGCTTTTGCAATCTCACACATCTGTCTCTGAGATACAGACATCTTCTTCATAGGCTGTGTCAGGTTTGCTGTGATTCCAAGCTTTCTGAACAACTGTGCTGTTTCTTTTTTCATTCTTCCCTCGTCGATAACTCCAAGTGAATTCTTTGGATATCGACCAAGGAACATATTGTCAATAACGCTTCTTTCAAGACACTGGTTCAACTCCTGATGTACCATCGCTACACCGTTCTCCAGTGCATCCTTCGGTCCTGAGAAGTTTACTTCTTTGCCATCTAATATTATTGTCCCCTCATCTTTCTGATAAGTTCCAAAGAGACATTTCATCATCGTCGATTTTCCGGCACCGTTTTCACCCATAAGTCCCATAATGGTTCCAGGTTTCACATTCATGTTGATACCCTTCAGTACTTTATTTCTACCGAATGATTTACTCATGCCATTAATCGATAAGATGTATTTATTCTTATCTTCTGTCATAGCTCTGCTTCCTTTTCTTATTGAAAGAGAGGTATCATCACTGACACCCCTCTATTGTTTCATTCATTTACCAGTTTACGAACTTTAATTATTTGAGAAGTTCTGTGTATGAAGATGCATTGTCTGTTTTAACCATGTTAATTGCAAATGCGTCATACTCGTCTGGGTTTCCAAGACGGTTTGTGATGTTAGACTCTGTCTGTCCATCTCCACCGATGTAGTCAACTTTCAGATTGAGAAGGTCATCGTAGTTCTCAAGAAGCGGCTGATATGTTGAGCTTAAGAAGTTATCTGAAGCATTGTAGATGTTAAGCCATACTTTCTTTTCTGGGCTCTTCTTAGCATCAAGCTGGTTAGCAACTTTTTTGTATACTACTGTTGAATCTGTAAAGTCTTTATAGTTATCAGCTGTTACAGCAATGTTTAATGCGTAGTAAGATCTCTCTTCTTCGCTATATCTGTAATCTTCGCCTTCTTTCAGACAGTTACCAGCATCATCTTTTGTTCCGATACCTGTGTTAATGTCTACTCCGTCAAGAGCGTTACGAAGAACTCTCAGTGTCAGGTACGCCTGAACGTCTGCATGCTGAGAAATTGTTCCGCCGTATCCTTCTGCGATAGCTGCTACAGCGTCACTGTTTGCATCGTATCCGAATGTAGGTACTTTGTTTTTCTTAGCCCATGCGTTGAACATTGACATTCCCATACCATCGTTGTTAGAAACAACTACGTCGATCTTATCTCCGAAAGAAGCTTTCCATGTTCCGATAGCGTTACCTGCTGTAGCGGCATCCCATGTAGCTCCTGCTGCATTCTTCATTTCCTGAGAAGCAAGCTCACGAACTGTGTATTTCTTTCCATTAACTTCAAGTGTTGCGTCTTTAACAATTTTAGATTTTCCATCTACGTTTGTTCCAGCTGGTTTAGAGTTGATTTCTTTCTTCTCTTCAATACCTGTTCCGAGTGCTTTACGAACTCCACGTGTACGAGCGATTGAATCGTTGTGTCCGATATCACCGATTGCAAGAACATATCCGATAACTCCGTCACCGTTTCTATCGATCTTGTCGATGTTAGCTTTGATGTAATCAAGAACCATCTGTCCCTGAAGTTCAGCTCCCTGGTTAGCATCGAAACCTACATAGTAAGTATTTTTGTTGAAGCTAAGAGCATCTTTGTCAAGCTCTCCTGTTGAGCTGTTAGATGGCTGACGGTTAAACCAGCAAAGTGGTTTGTCCTTGTTCGCTACCTTAGTGTCAGATGAGTCTGAAGATCCTGAAGATCCTGAAGATCCACATCCTGCCAATGATAATGCGAGTATTACTGCCATCATTGATGCAACTACTTTTCTTTTTTTCATTGTTGTTTTCCTCCCGTTTTGTGAAATTTGTTTTAAAACATGTCTTTCTTAATGACTGACCTTAGTATAATCACCAAAGGAGGAAAATAAAATAGAATATTTTTGGATTAAGTATTAATTTTCTCTGATTTTCAATAAAAAATTTATGCATGTTGTTTATTCGTTTTTTTCATTTATTATAGAAAGTTTACGTCTACAGCTCGCTGTATATCGTAGCGCAAAAGTGGAAGAACAGTATCCGAATATTTTGTTCGCAAAAGATGGAGAAATATATAATTTTCATGGAAAGAAAGTGATGCCAATCGGTGGTGCATACAGCGTTGACAAATATTATAGGATACGAAACGGGTTACCATGGTTTGAATCAGAACAGCCGGATGAAGTGATAAAAGAATATGTGGAACAGCAGTTAGATAAAGCCAAGTGGAATGTGGATATCGTACTCTCGCATACAGTACCGATTGAAGCGGAACCAGTGTGGGCGTTTATTCCAGGGCTTGCTCAATCAGCAGTGGACAAGACAACGGAAAAATGGCTACAGAAGATTTATGACAGGTTAGATTTTACAGAGTGGTATGCGGGACATTACCATGTAGAAAGTGAGGAGTGTGGAATACGAATTATGTATGAAGATTATGATGAAATTTGTGCTGAAGGGTAAAAGAATGGTTTGCTGATTTGAAAAATATAAGTTTATAGATGAAGGGGTATTTTTTAATGATATATCTCAGCAGTTTTAAATTAAGTGACAGAAGCATTAAAAATCCTAATATATATCCATATAATGTGTTTCATCGAAAAGACATAGATCCGTTCATATTTGCACCAATCACCGTGTTATATGGGAATAATGGTTCTGGAAAATCTATTATTTTGAATATCATAGCAAATAAACTCATGCTAACAGGGAAAGAGTATGCGACCAGTAATTCTTTTGGAATTGTGGACTATTGCGGAAAATTTTCATCAGAGTGCCAGTTTAGTTATGGAGAGGATGAATTTGGCAATGCATTTAGGAGATTCCCTGAAAACAGCAGATTTATCAAGAGTGAGGATATCCTGTATGAAATAAAAAAATACAGCAAAGACAGATTCTTTCTGATGGTATGGAATATGATTATATAAAAAATGGACATTCACAAAAAAGAAGCCGCTTTCTTGTTGCTTTTCAGTCAACTGATATGCTCCCTTCTAAGTAGACAAGAGAAATAATAAAATCTTGTTTATTTAGAAGGGAGCATATCAATTTATGGAGCAATAGCCCCATTTAGTACTATATAAGTGTAAGCCGTCTTTTAGATCAGATCGGTATCGGTTTACAGTTGTGATGCCAAATTTGAATTACAATGTCTCTCAGGATGTCCTTCGGAATGTCCCTCAGAATGTCCCTCAGAAAAAAGAGAGAAATCCGTCGGAAATTCAAATATTGAATATGATAAAAAGGATAATAAAATATGATCACAAACAGCAACATCGGTGTAGCAGGCAGTTTGTAAAAATATCTTTTGGAAACCCTGAAAGTGTGATATTATTTAAGTAAAGATTTTAGTCAAAGGGGTAAATGATGTGGCTACATTAAAAGATATCGCTGAAAAGGTAAAGGTTTCTCAAAGCACGGTTTCAAGAGTTCTGAATGGTGATCCGAACTTAAATGTGTCAGATGAGACCAGAGAAAATATAGTTACCGTGGCATGTGAGCTTGGATATAAGACGGTAAGTCAGAGATATAGTAAGCGTCAGGGAGATGCAGGAAAAAAGGCATCAGTAGAAGAGATGACGGAAAGCCAGAACCTTCCGGAGCGCAGAATCGGGATTGCGCAGATGTTCGAGATGAAGGAGCAGATGGAAGATATCTATTATATTATGCTGAAGAACCGTTTGGATGAAGCATGTTTTGAAAAGAAATGGACGACTGTCATGCTTTACCGGGATGAGAAGAAAAGATTTACCAAGAATGATGACCGTCCGATTGACGGACTGATTGCAATCGGAAGATTCAGTCCGGAGGAAATTCAGGATTTCCATCAATATACGGACAACATCGTATTTTTGGATTCTTCACCGGATGATATGAAGTATTACAGTATTGTGCCGAATTATCACCTGGCAATCCGTGAAGTACTGCAATGCTTTGAGGCAAAAGGCAAAGAGCGGATTGCATATCTTGGAAGTGTGGATACCCTTGGTGACGACAAGAAGCTGACGATGGACCCACGTTATTACTATTATAAAAATACACTGAATAATCAGAATCGGTTTGATGAGAGTCTGGTCATAGACTGCGAGATGAATTCGAGAAGCAGCTGCCAGAAAGTGCTGGAGTATCTGGACAGCCACACGCCAGAGGAATATCCGGACGCGATTTTTGCATCGAGTGATGCGGTAGCGCCGGGACTTGTAAAGGCGTTGCATGAAAGGGAGATTCTGCTTCCGGGACAAATAGGTGTCATTACATTTAACAACACCAGCTTCTCGGAGTTTTCTAATCCGCCGCTTTCTTCGGTCGAAGTATATATGAGAGAAAGCGTGGAGTCGACAGTGATGTGTATGGAACTTCTGTGGAAGAAGAATTCACTTCCGAAGAAGATTATTGTTCCGTGCAGTCTAGTGGACAGAGGAAGCGTATAAAATGGATAGAGATGTCGCTGGTACTCCACAATGCACTTGAAGTGAAAATGTGTCAGGCTACATTTTCTATGCGGCAATTTCCACAAAAACGACAAGCCAATTTAGTAAACATTTCATGAAAATAGTTTTCTTTAAGTAAAAATTTGCGTAAAAATATTGACTAAATATTTTTACGCTGATATATTCATTTCACAAGATACGAAAAATAAACGCAATAAAACAAAAGAAAATGCGTAAAAACGTATGGAAAAGCGAAAGCAAAATTCTACTAAATAAGGAGTAGAGAGATGGAGAAACTTATAAAATGATTCGTGACGAACTTCGTAAGAGAAAGGAACAGTAATATGTGGCGTGGAGTTGATTATTATCCGGAACAGTGGGATGAGGCTTTTTTAGAAGAAGATTTGGAAAATATCTGTGAGCTTGGATGCAATGTGATCCGTATCGCAGAGTTCGCATGGCATCTGATGGAAAAAACAGAAGGAAATTATGATTTTTCCTTTTTTGACCGTGTAATTGAAAAGGCAAAAGAAAAAGGTCTGAAGGTGATCATGGGAACTCCGACAGCGACCATTCCGGCATGGCTTGTGAAAAAGCATCCGGATATCCTGTCAGAGTTTGAAGACGGAACCGTCCGCACTTTTGGTGGACGCCATGTATATTGCTTTAACAGCGATGTGATGTATGAGTACTCAGAGAAGATCATTCGCGCACAGGCTGAGCATTATAAAAATGAAGATGCGATCGTGGCATGGCAGATTGACAATGAGCTGGGACATGAAGACAGTGACATCTGCTACTGTCCGAAATGCCGCTGCGCATTCCAGGGATTCCTTGAGCAGAAATTCGAGGGAAATATTGATAAGTTGAACGAAATTTACGGAACCACATTCTGGTCACAGGAATACAACGGATTTGATGAGATCCCACTTCCATCCAAGACCATAACCACACACAATCCGGCACTTCGTCTGGACTGGGAAAGATTCCGCAGCGAAAGCATTGTAAAATTTGCAAACTTCCAGACAGCGCTTCTTAAGGAAATCATTCCAGATGCGGTTGTGATGCATGACTTCCCGGGCGGAGGACTTGGAAAGCACGTAGATTATTCAGAAGTTGCAAAGAATCTGGATGTGGTAGCTTACAACAATTACCCGGTATGGGGTGGGCAGAAAGAGCCGCTTCCTGCAAATGAAATTGCATTTGGACTGGATTATATCCGTGGGCTCAAACGGGAAAACTTCTGGATCACAGAAGCGATTATGGGAGCACAGGGACATGATGTAACCGGATTTGCTCCACGCCCGAATCAGGCAAAGCTCTGGTCTTATCAGAGTATGGCGAGAGGTTGCGAATCGCTGATGTATTTCCGATACAGAGGTGCAACAAAAGGGGCAGAGCAGTTCTGTTATGGAATCTTGGATGCAGATAATGTTAAACGTAGAAAGTTTCACGAAGTACAGGGATTCTTTAATGAGATTAAGAATTACGAAAAAGAACTGAGCGCACCGGTTAAAAGTGAAGTTGCAATCGTATATGATTATGATTCGCTTGCAGCATTCCGTATCCAGAGACAAAGTTTCCTTCTCGACTGCGAAGCAGAGATGAAGAAGTTCCATAAAGTATTCTTTGATGCAAATGTTCCGGTGGATGTGATTTCGGCGGGAAGTACTCTTTCTGGTTATAAGATCGTGATTCTTCCACAGATGATCATTGCGAAACCGGATTTCCAGAAGCAGGTGAAAGAATTTACCGAGAACGGCGGAACGCTGGTTCTGACTTTCCGTGATTTTGTAAAAGATGAAAATAACAATCTGTTGTTTAAAAAAGTACTTCCAGTTGACTTTGATGAGTTTGCAGGAATCTATGTGACAGAGACTGAAAGTCTTCAGGAAGGACAGGAATTCCCGCTTGCAGGCGAAGAAGATTTCAGTTGTACACAGGGAGAGGGAGGAATTTTCCGTGACCTGCTCAGTGTGACAGATGCAGAAGTGCTGTTCCGCTACAATGATGTATTCTTCAAGGACTACGCAGCAGTGACAAAGAAGAAGCAGAAAGATGGATATGTATATTACCTTGGATGCGGATTGGATGAAACTATTTTAAAACAGCTTCTCAAGAAAATGGTAGACGAACAGGGAATCGTATCTGAGCATTCAACTGATGGCGTTGAGATCGTATACCGAGAGAGCGAAGATAGAAAGATTAAGATCACCATGAACCACAATGCATGCGAGGTACAAAATGCAGGTGTGACACTGGCGCCGTTTGAATGCAAGGTGGAAGAAGTTCGGAAATAAGTAGGATTTTTTTACAGAGAACAGTGGATTTGGTATTGTTTAAAAGATGAAAAATCTGACAGACGAGAAAATGAATCGGTAATATAGAAATAAAATAATGAAATGGCAATTGAAGAGATACAAAATAAATCTGGTGTAGAAGGCTGTATTGATTAGTAAAACAAGGAGATTTTTATGATTAAAGTTATTATGATGTGTGGAATATGCGGTTCCGGGAAAACAACTTATGCAAAGCAGAAAGAAAAAGAAGGCTATGTTCGCTTGTCCATTGATGAGGAAATGTGGAAAACTTACGGGAGAAAGGGGATTGATTATCCAAACGAACAGTATGAGAAACTTTCAGAAATAGTGGAAATGGCACTCCAGAAGGAGCTCCTGTCTCTCATTCAACAAGGAAAACATGTAGTCCTTGATTTCAGCTTTTGGAATAAGGCAAATAGAGCGTATTATAAAAGGCTTATAGAAAAAGCTGGCGGTACACCAGAACTTGTTTATATGAAGGCTAGTAAAGGAACCTTACAAAAAAGATTGTATAAAAGGAATCAGTCTTTGAATGCTAATTCTCCATTCATAATAACAAATGAGATACTAGAGCATCATTATAACGATTTTCAAGAACCATGTGGCGAAGGAGAAAAAGTAATTTTACAGGAAGAAGATTGTGTTGGGGCAGCCATTGATAGCCCTGACCACCTTTAGTGGTAGGCAATACGAGGGGGAACCGCAAGGAATGTTGCTACCCCGTACTGTCATTCCGAGAGGGGGAATTTCCGTTACCGAAGATGAAGACTACAAATGTATATCCAGTACAATTAAAGTAATGGCTTGTATCAAATCTTACTGGCGATGAAGTACCTGCGTTTATCTGATGAGGAGTGGACAGTATTTGTAAATGCTTTCGATCAGAAGTATATGGAAGATCTGACGGATATGCAGAACCATGTACTGCCGTATCTGCAGAGCTTTTGCAGTCTGGAAGAAAAAGGCGTGAAGGAGAGACAAGAACGGTTCGAGTATATGTATCGGCTGTTCTTTTTTGTTTTTGAACGTAAAAATGGTAATGTTTTTCTTGTGTACAGCAGAGCACTATAGTATAATAAATCCGGTTTTATTGCATAAGTTTAAAGGCTATAATAAGGAAAACGACAAACCAGATGAAAGTCTGGGACGCAAAGCCAGAAGAGGCTAAAGTCAGAAAGTTTGACCAGGTCTGCCGGTTGCAACTGTTTCTATATCATATATGGAAAAGATGTGAAAGCGGAAGAAATCTCGATAACTTATATACTATATCGATGAGTGATTCTAAAGAAATGTAGTAGGGATACGGGCATATTTGGGCAAGTATCCTTTTTATATGCCAAAATGGGTACGAAAACTGGCAGGGATAGGTTCTCTGTATACAGATAAAAGCAGGATGAAGAAGGCATAAGACGGAGAGAGGACTTTTATAAAATGAAAAATTATGAAGACAAAATATATTCATTAGGTGAGACTGTAACAGGGCAGACACAGGCCATGTCACAGGCCGTACAGAAAACACTGGAAAATAATGGCGGGGTAGGTATAATGACAGGATCTTATGACCAAAACCTGTCTATTTTGTCTGTGGATAATCTGCTGTTGCATAGTACAGGATATACATTCGATACTTTCATGGAACATACAAAAGGCTCATTGAAAAACTTCTTTTATGACGAGGAAGATAAACTGGAGCGAGACCGTTTTTTGCAGCTTCACGGAACAGGGGAAGCACAGATCCTTGCAGCAGACGGTACAGTGAATAATGTATGGCTTTGTAAAGAGGATGCGACAGATGAGGCGGGCAGACAGATCTGGGTTATGTCCGTACAGGTCAACTGGGATCATGTAAATTTGGCACTGCTCAATGAGGCTATCTATTCCGGCTTCTGGTATTTTGACTGTGACGAAAACAGTGAGATTGTGTATGCAAACTGGAGTCATGAATTCCGAAAAATGCTTGGCTATCATGACACTCTGGACTTTCCGAATAAACTGGAATCCTGGTCAGATCTTCTGCATCCACAGGATAAAGAAAGAGTAATGGTGCAGCTTCAGGCGGCAATTAAGGATAAGACGAACCAGATAAAATACCAGGTAGAGTATCGTATGAGAATGAAGGATAATCAATACCAGTGGTTTCGGGCATCTGCAGAAGTAATACGCCGTCTGGATGGTTCTGCCAGCAGGATTGCCGGGATTTTTATTAACATTGATAGGGAGAAAAAAGAAACCATGCAGGCACAAAAATCTGCTGCTTTCCACCGGGCTTTTACGAAAACAGATCTGTGCGAGTATTATGTAAATCTGGAAGCGAATACTTTTGATACCTTTAAGGTTGAACCGTCCCTGATGACAGTTTTTGAACAGAGTCGTACATGGGATGAACTGATCCGGCATTTTGTGGATTCCTATGTTGTGGGAACAGATAAGAAAGCGGTAGCTGCTTTTTATGACCGTGGTTATATTGCAGAAAAACTGAAAGGTCTGGAAACAGAATTATCTTTAGAGTGCCGAATCACTCTGGATGGAGAAGAACGATGGGTCCGCAATGTGATTATACGTGGCGAGATAGAGGATTCAGAATATGCCATGATCTTTCTGCGTGATATCACGGAGGCTAAGGTAGAGAGCGCACGGCATCTGCAGATGGCAGCGGACAATGCTTCCATGGAGCAGCTGATCCAGAGCATTGTGCGTCTGGTTGACCGTTTTGTTGTCTGTGATCTGGAAAATGACAGATATGAATTCTACAACCTGAATGGACAGATGATATATAAACCTCTGGGATTTTATCATGATTTTCAGATGCAGGTTCTTGAAAAATATAAGACACTGGAACCATTAGAAGCTATAGATATCCTGATAGCCCCGGATAATATCCGGAAAAAACTGAAAAGTGAAAATGATATTTATAAGTTTGAGTATTGCAGCCTGGATGAAAAGACTTATAAAATCGCTTCTTATATTCCCTTGGAATGGAAGAATGGAAAGCTGGAAAAGGTATTGCTGGCATCCATGGATGTGACACAGGAAAAGAAAGCAGAGATTGAATCCCGTCAGGCACTGATAGAAGCTTACCGGTCCGCAGAAAATGCAAATCGTGCGAAAACAGAATTCCTTTCCAATATGTCCCATGATATCCGGACACCAATGAATGCGATTGTGGGTCTGACGGCAATCGCAGGGGCAAATGTTGAGAGCCAGGACAGAGTCATTGAATGCCTCGGCAAGATCACAGAATCAAGCCGCCATCTGCTGGGGCTGATTAATGAAGTATTGGATATGGCACGTATTGAAAGTGGAAAAATGACACTGGCACAGGAAGATTTCAATCTGTCAGAGCTGGTAGATAATCTTATTACACTTACGAAACCGGTGCTTGATGAACATAAACATAATTTTGATATACACATCAATCATATTGAACATGAGGCTGTCTGTGGTGACAGCTTGAGGATTCAGCAGGTATTTGTGAATCTGATGAGTAATGCGATTAAGTATACAACGGATGGTGGAAATATTATTTTTTCCATAGAGGAAAAGCCAAATGGATTTTCAGAACTTGGATGCTATGAATTTACGATTGAGGATAATGGGATCGGTATGTCACCGGAATTCCAGGAAATCATGTTTGATCCTTTCAGCCGCGCGGATGACCAACGTACAACCAGAGTCCAGGGAACTGGTCTGGGAATGGCAATCAGCAGAAATATTGTGAACCTGATGAATGGCACTATTAAAGTGGATAGTACCTTGCACAAGGGAACTAAAATCACAGTAACAATTTATCTGGAGCTTCAGGAAAAAGAAAAAGAACAGGACAAAAATCTGATGAATCTGCCGGTTCTGGTAGTGGATGATGATAAGACATGCTGTGAAAGTACAGTTGCCACACTGAAGGAAATCGGTATTATGGGTGAATGGGTTCTCTCTGGCAGGGAAGCGGTTGAGCGCTGTTATGCACGGCATGAGTTGAAAGATGATTACTTTGCTGTTATTTTAGACTGGAAGATGCCGGAGATGGATGGTATAGAAACTGCCAGACAGATCCGGAAACGGATCGGGAAAGAGATTACCATCATTGTATTGACATCCTATGAATTCAGCGAAATTGAAGAAGAAGCAAAGGCTGCAGGTGTAGATGCTTTTATTGCAAAACCGCTGTTCCGTTCCCGGCTGACGGCAACACTGCGGCAGTTTACTTCAGGAAGAAAAGAAAAAACAGCGAGAAATTATCTGGAGAAGCTGTCAGAAGCAGACTACACAGGAAAAAGGATTCTGCTGGTTGAGGATAATGAGTTGAACAGAGAAATTGCTGGTGAAATTTTGCAGATGACAGGGGCAGAAGTGGAAACAGCAGAAAATGGAAAAATCGCAGTTGAAAAAGTGGAAGCTTATCCGGAAGGATTGTATGATCTTGTTTTTATGGATATCCAAATGCCTGTCATGAATGGTTATGAGGCAACTGCAGCAATCAGGAGCCTTCCGGGTGAAAAGGGAAAACTGCCTATTGTTGCCATGACTGCCAATGCTTTTGCAGAAGATGTACAGTTAGCCAAAAATACAGGCATGAATGGACATATCGCGAAACCGCTGGATATGAATAAGTTGAATGATGTTCTGGAAAACTGGCTGTAATTGCCTTCCAGATGCATGGGAAAAGCAGACAGGAAACATAGAGAGAGGATTTTGTTGTGACAGAAATATTCCTATTTGTAAAGGTGGAAAAGGTAGTGCAGTAATAGAGAAAAAGCTAGAGTTAGAACAATACATAGAAATTGTTTTTAGTTATAACACAGAAACAAGTTTAGAAGAATTTATGTTAGATTATAAAAAAATAGAGATGTTAATCACGATTGGCTCAGGTATAATTCCGTACAGAAGAAAAACTTGTTTTTATGATAGAAACAAATAATTTACACCTTATTTATACCTTTGGAAGACCGAATCGGAATAATTAAAAAAGTTGTCATAATTTAGTTGGTCAAAAAATAATACTACACTCAAAATCAATTAAAAAATCAATCGTAAAAAAATACGATTGATTTTTTGCACATTTCTTTTTGGGGTTGATGATAATGGAAATGTGAAAGGATTGCCAGATGTAAAACAGGCCTGTTTGGATATCGAAAATAAAATCAATGACAGTATATCACCTCAACCAAACTATACACTTGAAATACAGAATAATGACCAGACGATAAAACTTACTGTAAAAAGTGGTCTTCAAAAACCGTATTTATATAAATCAAAAGCATACAAACGAAATGATACAGCAACGATAGAGGTAGATACATTAGAATTTTCAAGGCTTGTATTAGATGGAAAAAATATTAGCTTCGAAGAATTACCTTGTAAAGATCAGGAGCTATCTTTTAAAATTTTACAGTGTAAACTGAAAGAAAATATTTACATTGAAACTTTCAATCAAGATACTTTAAAGACATTGAACCTATATGACAATATAAATGGTTATAATAATGCAGCGGGACTTTTGGCAGATAAAAATCATTTTTCAGGAATTGATATTGTTAAGTTCGGTGAGAATATCAGTATTATTCAAAAAAGAGTAACGTTTGAACATATATCGTTTTTAGAAATATATGAAAAAGCACTTGCTGTATTTAGAGATTATTACCAATATGAAGTAATACAGGGGGCTGACAGAAAGATGGTAGAGAAAATACCGGAAGCAGCTTTCAGAGAAGCAATTGCAAATGCTTTGATTCATAGGGTATGGGATATTAATTCACACATCAGAGTTTCTATGTTTGATGATAGAATAGAAGTAGTGTCTCCTGGTGGATTGCTGGCTGGAATAACGGCAGAAGAATATTTATCAGGTAAACTATCTATTTTAAGAAATAGAAATCTTGCAAATGTATTTTACAGACTGGGATTAGTAGAGATATTTGGAACAGGAATTACACGAATCAAACAACTGTATGCAGAGAGTTTGATAAAACCAGAATTTGAAGTGTCAGAAAATGCTATAAAAATCGTACTACCGATATTTGAAACGAATGTCAATTTAATCGAAGACGAAAAAGTGATTTACAAATTATTAAGTAAGACGATGCTGAAACCAATAAGTGAAATTGCACCATATGTCCCATTTGGCAAATCAAAAACAACACAATTACTGAAAGCTATGGAGAAAAAGGGTGTGATTGCAGTTGAAGGAAAAGGCAGAGGAACAAAATATATCATTAAGTGATTGAGAACAGATCACTGTCAGCATCGGACGGACCATTGCCCCCATGGTCGTCACAAAGCGTCCGAAGCATAAGACATAGTTTTCTTTTCTAAGACCTTTGTATTGTGAAATTAGATTCATGATACGTTTTCCCCTTTGCATATTCCCCAGTTTCCAACTACTAATAATATACAATGCGGGCACTTTTTTGTCTATCGTATTCCGTCGGGTTTCAGCAAAAAATGGCGGTTGATTGAAGCCGGAAAATGATGTATCTTAGTACTTAGGAAATAGCAGTTGTAAGGGGATTATGACTGAGCGAAAAAGGAGAATATGATGAAATCAGAAGAGGTTATGAGAATACTGGAAAATGCCATCCGTATCGGAAAAGGTGTAATCCGGTATGGAAGTGTTGCATCGTATATTCCGGAGCTTGCCAAGGCAGATAAGAATAAACTGGGAATCTGCCTTTACACAATAGACGGCAATCAATTTGAGACCGGAAATACAGAAGACAGATTTACGATACAGTCCATTTCCAAAGTAATGGCACTGTGTCTGGCACTGGAAACATTTGGAGCAGAGTTTGTGTTTGATTATGTTGGTGTGGAGCCGTCAGGGGAGGCTTTTAACTCACTGGTAGAACTGGATAACCGAAGTAACCGGCCCTTTAATCCGATGATCAATTCTGGAGCAATCACGGTTGCGAGCCTGCTTGTAAACCACTATTCCATCGAAGATATGCAGAAGTATATGCAGGACGTATGTGAAGATCCGGAGATTGCAGTAGACGAAGCTGTATTTCAGTCTGAGATGGCGACTTGCGCAAGAAATAAGGCGATTGCCTATCTTTTAAAAAGTAAGGAGATCATTGATACCGATGTAGAAGATAGTGTTACCTTTTATACAAAGATGTGTTCCATGTCGGTAAATGCAAGAGATCTGGCAATGTTCGGTCTTCTGCTTGCAAATGACGGAGTGCAATTATCTACCGGAAAACGTCTGATCTCATCTCAGACTGTACGGATGGTACAGACCATTATGCTCACCTGCGGGATGTATGACGGATCAGGTGAATTTGCGTTAAGAACAGGAATTCCGACTAAGAGCGGAGTCGGCGGCGGCCTGCTTAGCGTATCGAAAAAGAAAATGGGAATCGGGATCTACGGACCGTCTCTTGATAAAAAAGGAAACTGTATCGCAGGCTGCGAATTGTTGGGATATATTTCAGAAGCACTGCATCTTCACATCTTTGATACCAGAGAGTGGAAGGTAGAAGAATAAAAAAAGACGATACTGCAGAACTCCCTTAGCATGTGGTTTGGCAGTGTCGCTTTTCTTTTATCCGCTTATTTTTCAGAGGATGGAAGACAATTTCCATCTTTAACAATGGTTGGTTCTTTTCCGGCAATCATGGTTACCATGTATCCATTTTTTCCCAAATTGATTGCAACGACTTTTCCTTTTTTCGTATGGAAAATCTGAATAAGGATATCTTTTGAAGTCGGTTTGTTCTTAAAATAGTTGCTTGGTCTGCTGTCCCCGGTAGGAATCGCACCATTGGCGTGTAAAGTAGAAAGATGGAATTTTGTCTATGTTGATAAATCTTATCGAGATGATTTTGAATTGACAAAGCTTTGTATGGAACAGGTTGGAAATCTCAATACGATTTATGAGTATATGAGTGCAAGGTTGCGAGGTAACAAGGAATTGGCAATGCTTGATTTACAAGAGGATTTTCCAAATACAGAATACTATTCATCTAAACTTAGAAATGATGATGAAATAGCAGCGACATTGTTTAGACTTCATGGAGCTGATTCATGGGCATGGCATCATATGAGCAAGCGTCTAAAGAAAAAATACAAGATAGAAGAAATGTAGAGGTGTGGTAAATGTGAAAGATTAGCTTTATGCTAATCGGATAAGCATTTTATATATTATGGGTGATGTATTAAGAATAATAGATCGATTTAAAATAACAGGCCATGGCGTTATTTATACAGTAAAAATCAGTAAAGGTGCAAATGTTCGCATGGGAGATCTTCTGTCTGATCTTAGGGGAAATAGATTTGAAGTTAGTGGAATCGAAATGTTTAGAAGAAAGATACCGGAAGGAAAGACTTTTGAAGATATGCCTCTTGGATTAATGCTTAAGCAAATAGACAGCGTGGATCCCTTTGGAAATGTACTTGTTAAAAATCTGAAGGAGATTAATTTCATTTTTTGTAATCATCCGCTGTATCAAAGAAAAGTTGATGAAGACTATGAAGATGAGTATCAAGAGGCTGGGTTACATCACTCTTGTGCATTATTCAGCTATGAAGACATGGAAAGCGGTAAGCTGTCATTGTTTGGAGAAGAGATATCTGGTCTTACAATTTATCGTGGTTGGATGATGAAGCCGGAAATGTATTCGGATTTCTATAAGTTACTGGAACAGAAAGGAATTTATCTGATTAATACTCCAGAGGAATATGAGAGGTATCACACGTTACCTGGATGGCATGATGACTTTGCAGAAGAAACTGCGCAGTCAGTATGGGAGACTGAGGGAAATATTGAAAATATATTGTTGAAGGCTAAACAATTAAATGGTCCTTATATTGTAAAAGACTATGTTAAGAGCAGAAAACATGAATGGTATGATGCATGTTTTATAAAAAATATTTCGGATATTGCGAATACAACAAGAGTAATAAGAAATTTTGTAGAACGTCAAGGTGATTCATTGGTAGGCGGAATTGTTCTACGAAAATTTATGGACTTACATCAAATTGGATTTCATGAAAGAAGTGGAATGCCTATATCAGAAGAATATAGAATATTCGTTTACGCTGGAAAAATTCTGATAATGGATAACTACTGGACGGAAAAAGAGGATATAAGATTATCCGACGTTGAAATTAGTTGGATAGAATGCATCGCAAAAAAAGTTAGAAGCAACTTTGTAACAATTGATATAGCACGGAAAGATGACGGAGAGCTGATGATCATGGAATTTGGTGATGGTCAAGTTTCTGGATTGCAGCAAATCGAAACAAAAGATTTTTATCAATCATTTGAACAAGAAGAACGTATTTCGGCTAAAGAGTTTTTTACAGACGGAACTGCAATATTGATTGGAGATCCAATGCCGGATAAGTCAGTTGAGCAAATGCAATTAGATATTGCAAGCATCAGTAGTACTCAAGAACTGGTTGATGTTTATGTACAGGTACACAATAAATTCTGGTATATTGAAGATGCTCTGTATGATTATGAAGAAGAATCCGAAGAGTATATCAGAGTAAAAGAAATTGTGGAAGCTTGGGGTGAAATGATGGATTTGCTCGACAAAAAGATCATGGTTGCAGCAAAGGAAGAGAGACTTCTTGCAGAACGTCAGCTCAATTCTGGAACTGTCAAACAGCTTGAAAGCTTTATGAAGAAGTATGGCTATAAAGATGGAGGCAGATGGTGGATTAAGTTAGAATAAATAATGTGGCTGTAAGATAGTGCTTTTGTATGTGTTAGAACAGAGATAAAGTGTCCAAGTATTAGCAAATCAGAATCTACACAGCCTTCTATAAAACCAATTTTCCGATAAAAACATACACCTTATTTTACACCTTTTGCGGACGATATTATGCGAAAATAAACCAGGTTATGCCAGAAAGCAAAAATTTACAAAGGCTTACAAAGCCCGAAAAACCAAGAAAAACTAAGAAATGCGAGGTTATGCAACAATGATAAAAGTATTATTCATCTGCCACGGCAATATCTGCCGTTCAACCATGGCAGAATACGTTATGAAATATTTAGTAGAGCAGGCAGAGCTTTCTGCCGACTTCTACATTGATTCTGCGGCGACCAGCCGGGAGGAGATTGGTAATGGTGTACACCGTGGTACAAGAAAGAAATTAAAAGAAGTTGGCATCCCTTGCGGGGATCACCGTGCACGCCAGATGACAAGAAGAGATTACGATGAATTTGATTATCTGATAGGAATGGAAAGCTGGAATATCCGCAACATGTTACGAATTGTCGGAGATGATCCGGAACAGAAAATTTATAAATTACTGGATTTTACAGACCGGAAGGGTGAGGATATTGCCGATCCATGGTACACAGGAAATTTTGATGCGACTTATCGTGATGTGAGAGAAGGATGCGAAGCTCTTCTTGCATGGCTTGTGAATCGATAAGAGTGCTTGAAAAAGCAGTGCTTTCGATTGGTGTGATTGACCGGGAAGGTGTATGCTTGAAAACAATAATCGCAGCAGACCCTTGTGTGATGTCCTTAAGGAATGCACTGGATCTGCTGCGATAATATTACATATTATTCACAATATTTAGCAAGATCTTTCTTGAATCCGGCGAGCTGTTCAGAAAGAGCGGCAGTGTTTTCATCAGAAAGAGTTTCAAGAATAGCCTGCATGTCAGATTTAATTTTTTCTGGATTATATGGAACTTCCAGAGCGAAGTCGCTATATGCGCGGATTTTCTGGAAATACATGTTTGTTTCTTTTTCTTCTTGCTGGTTCCGGCACATCTGATACATAGATACGCTATCGGTAGCATCTAATTCCGTACATTCTTTACAAATCCATTTTCCAAGAAAATAGTATTTTCCATTGATTTCATATATAAATCCCGGTTGCTGTAAAAATTCTTCTAATAACATAATAGAACCTCCTTTTTAATTGATTATACCGTAACAAATGTAGATGGAAAATGCAACATTCTTGCGAAAAATCAATAATGTATCGCATTTATAGATATGAGTCGATAATACATTTTTATACACTTACGCGAATAAATATGCTATAATAAAAATTCGCAGAGATTTTTTGAGGGAGGATATAAGATGAGACCGAAAAATGCATGTATGTTGTTGCTGACAGCATTTATATGGGGAACTGCATTTGTTGCACAAAGTGTGGGAATGGACTATTTGGAACCATTTACATTTAACGGTGTAAGATGCTTGATCGGAGCAATTGCATTGCTACCGTGTATCTGGTTCTTTAATCGTGGAAAAGAAAAAGAGAATAAGGTAAATGATAAAAATGCAAAAAGAGATTTAATTAAGGGCGGAATTGCCTGCGGTATTTTACTGTTTGCAGCAAGCAGTCTGCAACAAATCGGGCTGGTATATACAGCAGCTGGTAAGGCCGGATTTATCACAGCCTTTTATATTGTACTTGTTCCGGTATTTGGCATTTTCCTTCATAAAAATATAGGATGGAAAGTATGGACAGCCGTTGCAATAGCACTGGCAGGACTTTATTTCTTGTGTATTACAGAGACATTTACCATTGGAGTTGGAGATATTTACGTGTTTTTATGTGCATTGATCTTCTCGGTTCACATATTAGTTGTAGATCATTATGCACCAAAAGTAGATGGAGTAAAATTATCATGTATACAGTTCTTGGTCGCTGGTATTGTATCCATTCCATTTATGTTGATATTAGAAAGTCCAAAGATGGGAAATATGATGACAAGCTGGTTCCCGTTGATTTATGCCGGGGTATTTTCCTGCGGAATTGCATATACTTTGCAGATCCTTGGACAGAAGAATGTTAATCCGGCGATTGCATCGCTGATTTTAAGTTTGGAATCCTGCTTTTCTGTATTATCTGGCTGGGTAATTTTGGGAGAGCGGTTATCGGCAAGAGAGACAATAGGATGTATTATGATGTTTGCGGCAATCATTCTGGCGCAGATTCCAGACAAAAAGAGCAGTGCAGATACAAACTAAAAATACAGTAACTGGTGCTTTGTAAGAGTATAGAAACTATTTAACATAGAAAGGAAAGAAAACATGAGATTTGTAATTCAGAGAGTATTAGAAAGTGAAGTAAAGGTAGACGGTGAGAGTCTGGGCAAGATTGGAAAAGGGTTCATGGTACTGATCGGTGTCAGCGATTCCGATACAAAAGAAGTAGCAGATAAGATGGTGAAAAAAATGCTTGGACTGCGCATTTTTGAGGATGAACAGGGCAAAACGAATCTTTCTCTGGAAAGCGTAGACGGAGAGCTCCTTCTGATTTCTCAGTTTACGTTATATGCAAACTGTAAGAGAGGAAACCGTCCAAGCTTCATCGAAGCGGGTGCACCGGATATGGCATCGGATATGTATGAGTACATTGTTGAGAAATGCAAAGAACAGGTACCGGTTGTAGAGCGCGGACAGTTTGGAGCAGATATGAAAGTAAGTCTGGTAAATGACGGACCGTTTACGATAGTTTTGGATTCAGATACACTTTAAGATTCAGGCAAATATAAAAAATAAAGATATCATTAATGGAAAATGAGCGTCTGCAAATGTATAATACTGCAGGCGCTCATTTTGATTGCCATAGTATATGGAAAAAGTTGCCAGTGGCGGGCCATGCGGGTAACTATGAGAGTAAAAGTTTATTGTATTCTGAGCTTTTGCGAGACCGAATCTAAGAGTCTGATTTGTCAAGATGTTTTCTCTGGTGTTCCAGACGTTCTTCCAGCTTTTTACGATGCTTTTCCAGTTTTTCAAAAATTTCCGGATGCTCACGTAATATTTTGTCTTTCAGTATACGTCTTCGCTTTTCAATCAGCTGGTAAATGAGATGTTTATTGTCAGCAAGACTCTTTGGCATTTCATCTACATGCAGTTCAATACGGCGTAAGATTTCGTCTTCATCAAAAGCTCCAAGTGAATGCCAGCTTTCCAGATGATCTTCCAGACCGTTTTCAATAATTTCTTCAATATCTTTCAAACCGTGAATATGATTTAAAATATGATGAACCTCATGCTCGATTTCCTCAACAACCTGATCACCGTAAGCCCAGGCAAATTCTTCCAGTGTATTTTCTTCTTCGGCAGGAAGAAAGCTAAGACGACGTGTAACGAATTCACGCTCTTCTTCCGGAACATCCAGTGTATATGGCGGCAGGATTTCTGCATCATGAAGTGCCGCAAGAATTGTCCTTCGTACATGACCTTCACGGATCAGATGTTCTATTCCGAGCTGGCGCATCTGCAGATTCAGTTGTTCTGTATGCTCTGTAATATAGAATTTTATATTTTTCTTTGAAAAACTTGCCGTCAGTTCTTCCAGATGATCGGCAGCAGTGATATCCATGCTGTTAACTGCGCGTGCATCGATAATAATGACTTTCGTGTCTTCTTTAATTGCATTTTCCAGATCTGACTGAAGTACATTAATATTTGCAAAAAAGAGATTTTCGTTGAAACGATACAGAAGAACTCCTTTTATTGGATAGGCATGTATGTTTCTGCTCAGATCATGATAGCCTTCTTTGCCAGGTATAATACCAAGGAAAAAACGGTTTGGATTCGCGGCTTTTGTGATGACAGCGAAGAAGGAAAGCAGTACACCGATCAATACGCCATAAATAGTACCCAGGCATAATACACTGATGCAGGCAGCCATAAATATATGAAATTCCTGTTTGCTCTGGTGAAAGAGCCGAATACATAAATGAATTTCAACGACATCCATTAATGCAGAAATAACAATAGCGGTCAGAATAGGAACAGGAAGAAATCCAATAAATCCTGTAAAAAACAAAAGTAAAAATGTCATTGTTATACCGGCTGTAATAGAAACAACCTGTGAATGTCCACTATATTGTTCGTTCATTGATGTACGGGAAATACTTCCATTTACAGGGCAGGAGCCAACAATAGCGGAAGCAATATTACCGGCAGCACATGCCAGAATTTCCTGACGGTCTTCCAGCGGATAGCCATTCCGGAAAGCAAAATTATTTTCAGCAAGTAAAGTTTCAGCCATTACGACAAGTGAGATCATGAGTCCACGCCCGGCAGCCTGTGTAAGGTCAATCTGACTGAAATCCGGAAAAGTAAGAGCCGGAAGTCCACGGTTTACGGAGGCGAGTAACTGCACACCATATGTATCAATATGCAGGAAAATAGTACATAAAACTGCGAGAAACATAATCAAAATAGCAATCGGAAATTTCGGAATGATTTTTTTGCAAAGTCTTATGACAAGCAAAGTAATAATTCCTAATAATAAGGAAAGCCAGTGAATGTTTTTTGCAGCGGAATAAATATATTCAGCCAGCTCGATAATTTCACCGGATCCCGCGGAACTTCCCATAAGCTTTGGTATTTGCATTAAAATAATCGTCAAAGCGATACCGCTGATAAATCCACCCATGACAGGCGTAGAGATGAAACCGACCATTCGGTCTGCCCGGATAAAATAAAAAAAGAGCAGCCACAACCCTGTAAATAGTGCCAGTGCCGAAACATAGTTTAGAGCTTCTCTGGAACCCGGAGTGATGCCAAGTGTAAGGAGAGCGCTTCCGGCGAGGGCAGCAGGTGCAGCATCCACACCGAAAATAAACTGGCGTGAAGTGGAAAAAATTGCAAATAATAAAATAGGTAAAACAGAACCGTATAAACCATATACCGCGGGCAGCCCTGAAATCTGTGCATAACCCATAGAAATAGGAATAGATACAGCAGCAATGATAATTCCGGAGAAAATATCCTGTTTTAAATAATTTTTGTCATAATTTCTTAATGTAGATAAAATATGTATTTTCATAATGAAGACCTCCAATAGAAATAATAGTGAAAATATATGTAGGTTTCAATCTTTGCTTTTTGTTTTCATTGAAATTATAACAGTATAAAAAGAAAAGAACAATCAAAAGAAAATTAGAAAAAGTTGTTGACAGGAAAATTTATACTGTGATATATTAGATAGGCTGTCGCAAGAGAGCAGAATAACTCAGAAATGAGTTGCAAAAAAGATTAAAATAATTATTGACAAAGAGTTGAAATTATGATAATCTATTATAGCTGTCGCGTGAGACACACCTGAGAAGCGTAGATGTCACACGGA
>NZ_JACOOY010000021.1:0-44645 GCF_014287705.1 Dorea hominis
CAGTGGAACTAAAAAATTGTGGTGCTACAAGAGTTTATAGCTTTACTCATGATGAAATCGTTAAAGCGATAAGAGGATGGTAATATGGATTCGTTAGAAATTTCATATGATCATTATAAAGAGACGTGTGAATTAAGTAGGCAAGCGCAAAGTAGGAGAAATAAAAATTTTGTAATTTTATGTGTATTAGAGGCAACGTCATTTTTATTTTTAGTAGAACCTGAAAAAACTTATGAACTTATTCAGGAAGGAATACATCAAAAATTAAATATGACTGTACAATTAAGTAATACACTTATACAGACATTGCTATGGCTGATAATTACTTATGTGATGATTCGGTATATACAAGATATGTTGTATATAGAACGGCAATATAAGTATATGGAGAAGTTGGAAAAGCATATTGCTAATGAATTGGGAGTATTTGAACGAGAGGGGAAAAATTATCAAAAAAATTATCCAATGGTTCTTAATTTCATTGATTTGTTTTTTGAAATTTTCCACTCTGTATATATTTTCACTATATTAATTGCCAAAAAGAATATCGGCATTAACATCTTATAAAACAAATCTATAGCGTTGGTGAGTGATAGTATTTTATTTGTGGCAATTTTTATTATTGTATGGTTTTATTTCTTTGAAATACATTCTAAAATAACAAAATTTTGCAAGAAACATATACCGCTTGTAGAACGGGCTACAAATATTTTGAGAAAAATTCTTGAGGAGGTTTAGACGATAATGGCAAAGAAAAAAGTATGTTGTTCATTTGATTATGAAAACGATAGGCATTATTATAATTTGTTGGAAGCTTGGAATGAAAATGAAAATATAGATTTTTCAATAAATGATTGTACTCCGAGTGAGATTCAGAGTGAATCTATTTCAAAAATAAAGCAGGTTTTAAGTACGAAAATCGGCCAGGCAAATTATATGATAGCTATTATAGGAGAACATTCTAATGATGAACATCCAGATAGCGAAGAAATAGGATATAAAAATTGGCAAGCATATGAAATTGATAAAAACAATGAGAAAGGCAATGGTTTAGTAGTTGTCAGATTAGACAGCTCATATTCAGTACCAGATGAGGCATATGGAATAGGTGCGAAGTGGGTGTATTCTTTTAATTTAGATGATATTTTAGAAGCATTAGAAGAACTGAAAAATTAAAATAGATCATTTATACATAGCCAGTTGGTTCCAGCTCAAGGAATCACCTGGCTATTTTCATGCCTGGCTATTATTCCAATAATATCAATCCAAGGCAGGAAAGGAGATGAAAATTATGCCATATATACCACCATCAGTTGTGCAAGAGGTCAAGCGGATGGATTTGCTCACGTACTTGAAAAATTATGAACCATACGAATTGGTTCACTTTTCTGGCAACACCTACACTACCAGAACACACGATAGTTTGAAAATATCAAATGGGAAATGGATGTGGTGGAGTCAGAGAACCGGTGGCAGATCAGCACTGGATTATCTGATCAAAGTAAGAGGATACAGTTTTTTAGAGGCGGTTGAATTGCTTGCAGAACGGGCAAATATTCAGCCGCCTCTTTTTGTATCTGAGAATGTTCCGATGGAGAAAAAGTTACTGTTGCCAAAGAAAAATCAAGATGATCAGAAAGTGATTGCGTATCTTTTAGGACGTGGGATTGATAAGGAAATCATTCAGTTTTGTTTGGAGTCCGGAAGAGTTTATGAAAGTGCATTTCATCATAACGTAGTGTTTGTAGGGATGGATGAGAAAGATAATCCGAAATATGCAGCTCTTAGAGGAATCGGAACCAGCTTTATAGGAGAAGCAAATGGAAGCGATAAGAATTATTCTTTTTCCATTTTTGCAGAGAAATTCAATGATACGGTGCATCTGTTTGAGTCAGCCATTGATTTGTTATCCTATGCGACGTTGCAGAAATTAGACGGGAAAGAGTTGAGGAGAGAACATTTATTGTCACTGGCAGGTGTCTATCAGCCAGCAAAAGAAATTGAAAAAAGTAAAGTCCCTGCAGCGTTGGCCAGGACATTAAAAATGCATCCAGAGGTGAAGACAATCGTTCTGCATTTGGATAATGACCGTATTGGAAGACTTGCCACAAAAGCAATTTCTACAGTACTTCCGAAGCAATATCAGATAAAAGATGTACCACCAAAACAAGGAAAAGATTACAACGATCTGCTCTGCATCAAGTTAAATCTGGCAATTACCAAGAGAGAAAAAAGCATGAAAAAGAATATGTCTGGTCATGAAAAATATGAGAGATAGAAGGTGAAAAAAGATATGAAAATTGCAAGATATGAGCTGAAGGTTGTGTATAAGAAAGAACTGATTTTGATGATGGAAGACGATGTAGACAGCGAAAATCTGTTGAAGATTTTTCTGGAAACACAGTTGAAAGAGGAAAAAGAACAGAGTGAATTACTTGGAATTATTGCTGAAAAAGTGTCAGAAGAAAGCTGTACGGAGCAGTGTGAAAGTTGTCAAAAGTATTGTCCGGCAAGTGAAGAATGCATGGAAACTGATGAAAATGTACGATGCACAGAGTGTGAATATTTGTGTGAAACTTGCGGGATTTGTGAACTAAAAGAATAAAAAAGCATTTGCTTTTCGGCAAGTAAATCTTCTGATACCCGGAACCGTGAGACGGGTGCAGAAGAATACACAATACCAGCAAGCAACGCCTTTGGATTGCCACACAGGTTTCCTGTCTGTCAGTCCGGCGGCTGCTTGTTAGGGAGAATCCCTGTGACCCTCGGAAAATGAAAAAGGAGAAAGTAACAATGTTGAAGTTTATTTGTGGAGTATTAGTAGGTGGCATTATAGGAGTAGTGTTGATGTGCCTGTTGCAGATTAACAAGATTCAGTAGACAAAAAGAAAGGAGATACAAGATGCAGGTTGAAGTATCAATGAAAGACAAAAAGACAGCAGAAAGACGATATCAGGAATATTTAAAGAAAATGAACAAGAAGAAGGGAGAACAGAAGAAATGATTGCAAGAGAAATGATAGCAGAAAAAGTGTTTGCGGAAAGTGTAGCAAAGGACATCAGGAATTTTCTCCCAGAAAAATATGAGAATGCAGAATTTCAGGTAATGCAGATGAATAAAAATAATGGAGTCCAGATGATAGGAGTACAGGTAAGACTACAGGAAGAAAATGTGTGCCCAGTTGTTTATGTAGGGTCGTTCTTTAATGAAATACGTTTGGGTGAACCTGTTGAGAAAGTGATGAATGAAATTGCAAAATGCATGGAAGAAGCAGGCAATGTCCCGTTTGTGGACTGTGGTATCAACCCAATGGATTATGATTCAGTGAAAGAACATCTGGCAGTGATGCTTGTGAACACGCAGGCAAACAAACGAATGTTACAGGAAATGCCTCATGAAAATATGGAAGATCTGTCGGCTATCTGTTATGTGGATTTCCCGGTAGAGTCTAACGATGGAAAAGCGACTATGAAGGTGAAAAATGAACATCTTAAGATGTGGAATGTGGATGCAAAGGAAATATTTCGGCAGGCAAGAGTAAATACACAGCCTGTAAATATACCGATTCTTCAGTCAATGGACGAAATGTTGTTGAGTATTTTTAATGAAGAAGGACATGCAACAAATTTATTAGATGAAAATGTTGATTTTGGATTTCGTTCACATGATATGTTGTATGTACTTACGAATGTAGAAAAGCAATATGGGGCATCTATGATCACGCAGCCAGAAGTTTTAAATAAATTGGAACAGCTTTTTCCAGAAGGATTTTATGTGTTACCGTCATCTGTGCATGAAGTTCTGATCGTTCCGGATAATGGAGAGATGGAACCGAAAATGCTTGGTGAAATGGTACGGGAAGTAAATAAAAATGAAGTGGAACGGCAGGAAGTCCTTTCAGACAGAGTTTACAGCTACGATAAAGAAAAACACCAGATTCGCCAGGAACCAGATTCTATACAGAAAGTAAAGGAGCTGGAGCGTTGAGAAAACGTAATGTAGCAATCCTTTTTCGATTGAACAAAAAAGAAGCAGAGGTATTGGATAAGAAAGTAAAGAAAAGTGGACTGAACCGGGAAGCTTACCTGAGACAGTTGATTTCCGGTGTTGTTCCAAGAGACGCACCGCCACCAGATTATTATTCCATGATGCGGGAACTTCATAAGATTGGAAATAACTTAAATCAGATTGCACAGAAAGCACATGTGTTAAATGTGATAGATGCCGAGCAAGAAGCGGCGGAAAAAGCAAAGCGCAAGAAGAACCGGCAGCGTGAGAGCAATGCTGCGCATAGAGCCAAAACCAAGGCGGAACGCTGGGCGGCGAATGACGGGCATAAGTACCCGAAGCGTATCTGCGAACAGTGCGGTAAGGAGTTTTATCCGAACAGCACAAGGCAGAGGTTTTGCAACACCGACTGTACAAAAGCCCATCAGCAGGCAGAAAAAGAGAAGAAACGCTTTGCCGAAAAGGGAGAGCACACCTTCCGTCAAAAGGTCTGCAAGATATGCGGCAATCCCTTCTGGCCGTCCAACGGTCAGGAGGTGCTGTGCTCCGAGGAATGCAAAACCATCAATCGCAACCAAAGACAGCTTGCCTATTATCACCGTAAGCAATCCGGGCAGAAAGCCGGAGAAGCAATATAATTCAAGGAGGACGATACAATGGAAGAATTCATCACAGACGAAAGGACAGGCTTGCGCTATGAGCTTGTCGGGGACTACTATCTGATCGCCGGAGAGGACGAGCCGGAGGGCAGACCCATCGGCATTTGGGGACAGCGACACCTGCGATACATTCGCAAGCACAAGACCAGTCTGTATGCCGAGGTGCTGACCACCGGCAAGCTGAACGATTACCTTGCAGACCTCAATGAGCAGGCAGAAGCAATGCTTTCTCGGCTGGTAAAGCAGCTTTCCGAAAAGGAGGGCGTTATGGAAGCCCTCAAAGCGGAAAATCAAATGCTGTGGGTGCAGAGGATGAACAACATCCGCAGTGCTGCTATGGAAATCGTTGCAAACGATTTGATTTACTGTTAGGAGGACGGCTATGAATGTCAAGCTGGACGATTATGAGGTGCGAGTGCTGATAAACGGCTTGATACAGCAGCACAGGAGCTATGACGCAGAAACCAACGGTCAGATTGACTCACTCGCCCTTCGCCTGTGTGACATTGCTGAGGCAATGAAGCCGGGGCGAAAGAAGAAAATCCCCTTTGAGCCGGTAGAAATCAGAGTAATTTGTCAGTGCCTTATGGAGTGGCGAAATCGAGAGATACAGGTGAAAAGACACGGCGCAGTGGATGCTATAAATGAACTGCTGATACGGTTTACCCGCTAAAGAGAAAAGTCGCTGTCAACAGACGGCGGCTTTTCCTTTGCGGGTAGTATTCAAGAAGTCATAAAGTTCCGTGAGTAATGGAAGAAGCCAGCGTTTGCGGAAATGTCACAATTTACGGAGGTAAAGTTTCAAATACCGCTTGCCTTTTTGTACTTGCTATGATATTATTAGTATACGTACTAAAGCGTTTAAAGAGAGGTGATATATTTGCGGAGAGACAGCAGTGGAACAAAGAGGAAAATACTGACCGTGTGCGTCCGTCTCTTTCTGGAACAGGGGTATAAAAACACCTCTGTCAGTCAGATTGTGGATGAAGCAGGTGTTGCAAGAGGAAGCTATTTGAATCTGTTTCCCACCAAGGATAAAATTTTGCTGGACTTGACCGAAACGATGTTCGGCGGACAGTTCGGCGTGGCAAGAAGCATTGCAGACAGCAAGCTGCCGCCAGTTTACGCCTATGCGGTGGAAACGGCGATCCAACTGACACTGACTGAACTGAATGAGAACCTGCGAGAAATCTACATTGAAGCCTATTCCCTGCCCGACACGTCGGAATATATTTACCTGCAAACCACAGCAGAGCTGAAGCAGATTTTTGGTGAAAATTTTCCCGATGATACCGAGAGCGACTTTTATGAGATGGAAATTGGCACGGCGGGATTGATGCGCAGCTATATGGCGAGAAAATGTGATATTCATTTTCCGTTGGAACGCAAGCTCAGTCGCTTTCTGACGGCGGCGATGCGGGTGTATCGTATACCGGAGGAAGAACAGGCAAAGGTGCTTGCCTTTATTCAATCACTGGATATTGAAGCAATTGCTACAGAGGTTATGTATAAGCTGTTTGCAATGCTGGAAATGAAATACGATTTTAAGCTGTCAAAGGACAGCAAAGGAAAGGAGAGGAAACTATATGAATAAGAAAATTTTGAGCGTTGTGCTCATACTGTGCGTGATGCTGGCTGTTATGCCTATGACGGCATATGCGGCGGATATTGCGTTTTGTTCTAAATGCAACCGGATACAAACAGTAAGGTTGACTTATCAATACTCAAATGATGAATGGCACATATGCAATGTTACATGCACGGTGTGTAATAATATATGGTTTTACGGAATGTCACACAAATGGAGCGGAACGGCGACTTGCACAAGCGGAAGGACATGCACGGAATGCGGCGGATCTTCCGAACCGCTTGGGCACGACTGGGGCACTTGGACGCAGAACAGCGATGAAAAGACCCACACCCGAATCTGTAAGCGTGACACCAGCCATACGGAAACCGAGAATTGCCACGGCGGCACGGCCACCTGCACCCAAAGAGCAACATGCACAGTTTGCGGTGCGGAATATGGCGATGCTCTGGGACATGATTTTACTACCAGTTGGACACATGATGATAACGAGCACTGGAAGCAGTGTTCCCGTTGCGATGCAAAGGATGACGTAAGCCCTCATACTTGGGACAGCGGTACGATAACAACAGCGCCTACCTGCACAAAAGCGGGCAAAAAGACATATAGCTGCACCAAGTGCGACGCAACAAAAATAGAGCCGATTCCAGCTACGGGCCATAGCTGGAAGTCCGATTGGACGTCCGATGCAACGCATCACTGGTATGAATGTGACAATAAAAACTGCGATGTGACGGATAACGCGGGAAAGAAAGGCTACGCGGAGCACTCCGGCGGCAAAGCGACCTGCACCCAAAATGCCGTCTGTGAGTTTTGCAAGGCTGAGTATGGCGAAAAGCTGCCCCACGACTTCACGGCGGAGACAGTGGATGCAAAGTACCTGAAATCCGCCGCCACCTGCACGGAAAAGGCAGTCTACTACAAGTCCTGCGCAGTCTGCGGTCTGAGCTCCGAGGGCACGGCGGATGAGGCGACCTTCTTCTCCGGCAATGCGCTGGACCACAACTGGGGCGCTTGGACGCAGAACAGCGATGAAAAGACCCACACCCGAATCTGTAAGCGTGACACCAGCCATACGGAAACCGAGAATTGCATCGATGCAAACAAAGACCACAAATGTGATATCTGCGATTATATAATCAGCGAGTGTGCAGACGATAACAAAGACCACAAGTGTGATTATTGCGGCAAGAAGCTGACTGAGCACACCGGCGGGAAAGCGACCTGCAAGGACAAGGCAAAGTGCGAAGTCTGCGGTGCGGAATACGGTGAGCTTGATGCGAAGAACCACACCGACTTAAAGCACTTCCCGGCAACTACGGCGACCAAGACCACCGAGGGCAATATCGAGTACTGGTACTGCGAAGGCTGCGGTAAATATTACAGCGACAAGGACGGTACAAAGGAAATCAAAAAAGCCGACACCGTAACGGCGAAGCTGAAGGACGATTCCAAATCTTCGCAGACCGGCGATACAAGCAACCTTGCTTTGTGGATTGCCTTGCTGTTTGTCAGCGGCGGTGCAGCCATTGGCACAACGGTTGTCAGCAGAAAGAAAAAGTACAACAGATAATTGAATAGCGTTCCCTTGCCCCATCTTCCGAGCAAGACAAAAGCGTCGTAGCGATACGGCGCTTTTTTGTTACCCGGAAGCGACAAACAGCGGCTTTTGAATGGTTGGCGGTAAAGGATACCGCCGCTAAAACAAAGCCGCTCATATCGAAAGAAAACGCCCAAAATCGCCCCGAAACTATACAGTGGGAAACGGTTTTGGGCATTTCTGCGTTTCGGGAGCAAATCGGCAGTGAAAAGGAGGTGCTCGCTATGCCCCGTATGCCGAAATACCTCAAGGAAGAATGGGCGTTCTTTCTTGATGAGCGTGGCAGGAAGAAATACAACGAGCTTTGCAGGAAATGCGAAAGGAGCTGCAAGCAGAGCTTCCGTGCCGCCGTTATCCAATGCCCACACTATCTATCGAAAAGGAGAACAAGACAATGACAGACTATGCGAACAACACCCCAGCAAAGCTGGAAATCATCAAGGCAAGCGAGATTATACCCAAGGAGGTGCTCTGGCTGTGGTATCCCTATATCCCCTTCGGCAAGGTCACACTGCTGCAAGGCGACCCCGGTGACGGCAAGAGTAAGCTGATGCTTTCTCTTGTCGCTTTGCTTTCCAAGGGTGCGCCGCTGCCCTTTGCCGATGAGGACGAACAAGGCGAGCCGATGACGGTTATCTATCAGACCACCGAGGACGATGCAGACGATACCGTTGTGCCGAGATTTAATTCGGCGGGCGGTGACGGTGATAGGCTCATCTTCATCAAGGAGGACGAAAAGAGCCTGACCTTTGGAGATGACCGTATCCGTGAGGCCGTGGAGAAGTACAACGCCAAGCTGCTGATCCTCGACCCAATGAGTTCATATATCGGTGACACCTGCTCGATGAACAACGCCAATGAAACGAGAGCCGAGTTCAACCACCTGATTGCCGTTGCCAAGGACACCGGCTGCGCCATCGTCATCATCGCCCATATGAACAAGGCGAAGGACACAAGCCCCCTCTATCGCACCAACGGCTCTATCGACATTGCCGGTGCAGCGAGAAGCATTCTTGCTGTCACACGCACGGCAAACAAACAGAACCCCGCTGAGCGTTATCTGGTGCAGGTCAAGAGCAATCTTGCGCCGATGGGCTCGGCTATTCTCTTTGAGGTAGCCGACAAGGGCGTGAACTTTCTTGATGAGCTGGAGCTGAATGCGGAGGATGCTTTCTCTGCTTCTGCGCCGAGGATGGGCAGACCGAATGCCTGTGAGGAAGCGGCAACGGACTTTATCCGTTCCCTGCTGGCGGGCGGTAGGCGGCTGGCTTCCGATTGAGAATGGGCAGGAAGTCACGGACGAGGACGACCTGCCTATTTGATTGAGGTTTTGAGGGAGGTCAAGGGAGGAAAGCCCTTGCCCACGACATCTTTGCAGCGAAGCTGAAAGTGTCATAGTGGGTTACGCACTTTGAAAAAGTTGCGTAACCCGCACCCCCCTCCCTTTCCGCTGACTGGAGGTGATGAGAATGGCGGAAGGAAATTGGAGCGTTATCCGAGTGGAGAAAATCTCCGCAGAGGGAGCGCAGAAAACCGAGCGACACAACGAGCGCAAGAACGAAAGCTACGCAAATCTTAATGTGGACACCGAGCAAATTGCCCGCAATGTTCACTTTAAGGACACCGGCGGTCTGACCTACAACGAGTATTTCCAGCGGCTCATTGATGAGGGCAAAATCTCCACAAGAGGACAGAAAGCCGGGGCAACGGTCTTTAACGAGCTGGTCATTGATGTGAACACAAGGTACTTTGAGGAGCACGGCGGCTACGAATATGCCAGGCAGTTCTACGAGGAAGCCTACCGTTTGGGCTGTGAGATTTACGGCGAGGAGAACATCGTGTCGGCGGTTATGCACGCCGATGAAATCAACAAGGCGGTGTCCGAAGAACTGGGCAAGCCGGTCTACCACTACCACCTGCACATCGTGGCAATCCCCACCGTCAGAAAAGAAATCTTGTGGTCGAAACGCTGCAAGGACGAAGCCCTGAGAGGAACGGTCAAGGAGGTCATCAACCAAGTTTCCCACTCGAAGAAATGGAAGAACGCCGTTCCTCTGCTGGACGAAAACGGGCAGCAGGTTATCAGCAAATACGGAAAGCCGATGTTCCGCAAGTCCTACTCCGTTCTGCAAGACAAGCTCTTTGAGCATATGACCGAAGCGGGTTTCACCGGCTTTGAGCGTGGCGTATTGGGCAGCACAGCGGAGAATTTGAGCAGCCTGGATTATCAAATTCAGAAGGACAAGGAACGACTTGCCCACATTCAGGAACGCATTGAAGCCGAGCAGGTACGCTATGAACCTGCTCACGAAGTCCGCAAGACAATGGCAGAGATTGAGGGTATGGGGCAGAAAACCATCACCGGCAAGATTTCCGTTTCCAAGGACGATTATCAACAGCTCACGGCACTTGCCAAGGAGGGTATCACAAGCCGCAGTGAAATCCAAGATTTGAAAAGCAGCGTTTCCTACTATCAAAGGCAATATTTCAATGCGTCCTCTGCCGTGGAACGATTGCAGGAACGCTATGACCGGCTCAAAAAAAATGCCAGCCGTTTTTGCAGGCACTGGAACACTTCCCAAAGCTGGTGGAGGTCTTTGTAGAGAAGGTCAAGGAGCTTTTCAGTATCAAGGAAGCACAGGAAGGAATCAATTTACCGAAGAAAATAAAAAAGACAGAGTATCGTGTCCTGAAAATTGACGAGAAGAAAACATTGACACTTCCGCAGGTGCTTCGGTTGATTGAGGCAAGCAAGGAGACACCGATTCATATGCAAATTCTGTTTGCGGTATTGATGGGACTCAGAAGAAGTGAAATAAATGGTCTGAAATACAGTGATGTCGATTACATTCACAGGATGTTGAGAGTAGAGCGTCAGTTGGGAAAGAAGCCAAACAGTAAAGCAGAAGACTGTGCACCTAAGATGCTGACAAAGCAGGAAATTAAAACAAAAACACCTGCTGGTGTGCGTGAACTTCCAATACCGGATTATGTATTTGAAGCAATTCTGGAAGAACGGAAAACTTATGAGAAGAACCGCAGACGCAGACCAAAAGAGTTCCGGGACTGGAATTATATTTGTTGTTCTACATATGGGAATCCAAGGAGTAAAGGTTTTCATCAGAAATACTATAAAGACTTGTTGAAATCCTTGGATTTGCCGGATATTCATTTTCACCAGTTGAGAAATACCTATGCAACTATTTTGCTGAAGAATAGCTTTAATTCAAAAGGTGTTTCGCATTTATTGGGACATGCCAAGGAAATCATATCAGTAGATGTCTATGGAGATACGCAGGAAATCATAGAAGACTGTCTGGATGTATTGGAACCATTTATTGAAGAAGTTATTCCAAAAGAGAGGAAAGATCAGTATTATGATTATTCAGAAGTGATTGAAATAGACTTAATTCTGGAGGAATATTTCAACGCAGCATGATAAAAAATAGAATAGTAGTAAGATAGAAAAGTACAAATGAGAATCGAACGTTTGTACTTTTTTCTTGCTTTCATCTATATACTTTCAAAAAAATGTTTGATATAATAGGGACTGTTACAAGAACAAACAGTAAAAATATGACAGAACCGGAGCCTAGTATCATCAGGCATTTCCGAGTGCTGTTTTATCCGCAAAAATGAATTTTGTGACTTTTATTCGTAACGAAACAAAAATGACCTCTATTCGAGACAAAAATAAGCATTTCGTTACGAATCTGATTACGAATTTTTGGCTGATAGTGATCGTACTAAAAGTCATAAATGGAGGAATTTACCATGAATGAGTTCAAATTAAAAGCCCCATATGAGCCAACCGGAGACCAGCCACAGGCGATTGCAGAGCTTGTGAAAGGGTTCAAGGAAGGTAATCAATGCCAGACTTTACTAGGGGTTACGGGTTCTGGAAAAACTTTTACGATGGCAAATGTGATTCAGCAATTACAGAAGCCGACGCTTGTCATCGCTCATAATAAGACGTTAGCAGCTCAGTTATACGGAGAGTTCAAGGAGATGTTCCCCGAGAACGCAGTGGAATATTTTGTATCCTACTATGATTATTACCAGCCGGAAGCCTACGTTCCGTCATCCGACACTTACATTGCGAAGGATTCTTCTGTAAATGAAGAGATTGATAAATTAAGACTGTCGGCAACAGCGGCGTTGATCGAACGGAGAGATGTAATCGTAATTGCCAGTGTATCCTGTATTTATGGTTTGGGCGAACCGGAGAACTTTGAGCAGATGATGGTATCATTAAGACCGGGAATGGAGAAAGACCGGGATGAAGTACTGCGTCAGCTGATAGATATTCAATATGACAGAAATGATATGGATTTCAAGCGTGGAACGTTTCGTGTGCGGGGAGATACAGTAGAGATTGTGCCGGCAGACCGTGGGGATACTGCGATCAGAGTTGAGTTTTTCGGGGATGAGATCGATCGGATTTCAGAGATTGATATGCTTACCGGTGAGATTAAAAATACATTGAATCACATTGCAATATTTCCGGCTTCTCATTATGTCGTTCCAAAGGAACGTATGGAGAAAGCAATTCATGATATTGAGCTTGAATTGGAAGGCCAGGTGAAATATTTCAAAGGCGAAGGAAAGCTTCTGGAAGCACAACGTATTGCGGAACGGACAAATTTTGATGTTGAGATGATGAGGGAGACTGGCTTCTGTTCCGGAATTGAAAACTATTCCAGACATCTGGCAGGACTGCTTCCGGGACAGCCGCCGAATACGCTGCTGAATTATTTCCCAGACGATTTTGTAATGATGATTGATGAGTCGCATAAGACAGTTCCGCAGATTGGTGGAATGTATCATGGAGATCAGTCGAGAAAACGTACCCTGGTGGAATATGGTTTCCGTCTGCCATCGGCACTGGATAACCGTCCGCTTAGTTTTGATGAATTTGAAAATAAGATTGACCAGGTACTTTTTGTTTCGGCTACGCCAGGCACTTACGAAGAAGAGCATGAACTTCTCCGGGCAGAGCAGGTAATCCGGCCGACCGGGCTTCTGGATCCTGAGATTGTAGTGCGTCCGGTAGAAGGACAGATTGATGATCTGATTGGTGAAGTGAATAAAGAGATCGTAAAAAAGAATAAAGTACTGATTACAACACTTACGAAACGAATGGCAGAGGATCTGACCGATTATATGCGGGAAGTAGGCATCCGTGTAAGATATTTACATTCGGATATTGATACGCTGGAGCGTACAGAGATTGTCCGTGATATGCGACTGGATGTCTTCGATGTGCTTGTCGGAATCAATCTTTTGCGTGAAGGTCTGGATATTCCGGAGATTACACTTGTGGCAATTCTTGACGCGGATAAAGAAGGATTCTTACGTTCAGAGACGTCACTGGTACAGACGATCGGCCGTGCTGCGCGTAATGTGGAAGGACATGTTATCATGTACGCGGATACGATCACGGAATCTATGCAGAAAGCGATGGATGAGACGTCAAGGAGACGTGAAATCCAGATGAAATATAATGAAGAACATGGAATCACACCAAAGACGATACAGAAGAGCGTCCGTGATCTGATCAGTATTTCAAAGAAAGTTGCTGCATCTGAGATGAAGATGGAAAAAGATCCGGAGTCTATGAGTGCAAAGGAACTGGAGAAGCTGATCGCAGATGTGACAAAGCAGATGAAGAAAGCGGCAGCAGAGCTGAATTTCGAAGCGGCAGCAGAGTTGCGTGATAAATTAATAGAATTAAAGAAGCTACAGAAGGAAGAATAAAGAAAAATGGCAGATAAAAAGCCAGATAGAATAAAAAATGCAGCAGCTGCAGAAACAATTAAAATAAAGGGGCATAAAAAACGGTGGATAGAAAAGAGAACAATCGATATATAAGAATACGGGGAGCCAATGAGCATAATCTGAAGAATGTAGATTTGGATATTCCAAGAGATAAACTGGTTGTCCTTACAGGACTTAGTGGTTCGGGAAAGTCTTCTTTGGCGTTCGATACCATTTATGCGGAAGGACAGAGACGATACATGGAATCGCTGTCTTCTTATGCAAGACAGTTTTTGGGACAGATGGAAAAACCGGATGTAGAGAGCATTGAGGGACTTTCACCAGCAATTTCTATTGACCAGAAATCTACGAACCGGAATCCGAGATCTACGGTTGGAACGGTAACGGAGATTTATGATTATTTCCGATTATTATATGCAAGAATCGGAATCCCGCATTGTCCAAAGTGTGGAAGAGAGATCAGAAGACAGACGGTCGATCAGATGGTAGACCAGATTATGGCACTTCCGGAACGGACGAAGATCCAGCTTCTTGCGCCTGTAGTCCGTGGCAGAAAAGGACGCCATGAGAAACTTTTAGACCGTGCAAAGAAGAGTGGATATGTCCGTGTGCGGATTGACGGGAATCTGTATGAACTCTCGGAAGAGATCAAATTAGATAAGAATATCAAACATAACATTGAAATTGTCGTAGACCGTCTCGTTGTAAAACCTGGAATCGAAAAACGACTGACAGATTCGGTGGAGAATGTGTTACACCTGGCAGAGGGCCTGATGATGGTAGATATTATTGACGGAGAAACGATGAATTTCAGTCAGAGCTTTTCATGTCCGGATTGCGGAATCAGTATTGATGAGATCGAACCAAGAAGCTTTTCTTTCAATAATCCGTTTGGTGCGTGCCCGGAATGTTTCGGACTGGGTTATAAGATGGAATTTGATGAAGATCTGATGATTCCGGATAAGAGACTGAGCATCGCCGAAGGTGCGATTACGGTACTGGGATGGCAGTCGTGTACCGATAAGAAGAGTTTTACCTATGCGATTCTCGATGCTTTAAGCAAGGAGTACAAATTTTCACTGGATACACCTTTTGAGGAATATCCGAAAAAAATCCACGATATACTGATTCATGGAACGGATGGAAAAGAAGTGAAAGTCTATTACAAAGGTCAGCGTGGAGAAGGTGTGTATGATGTCGCTTTCGAAGGGCTGCTCCGCAACGTGGAACGCAGATACCGAGAGACGGGTTCCCAGACAATGAAAGCAGAATATGAAGAATTCATGAGGATTACGCCGTGCAGTGCCTGCAAAGGGCAGAGGCTAAAACCGGAAGCGCTGGCAGTAACTGTCGGAGGATGCAATATTGCCGAACTGACAGACCTCTCTATTGAAAAACTGCATCAGTTCCTGGAAACATTGGAATTAGACAAACAGCAGATGTTGATCGGGGGACAGATTTTAAAGGAAATCCGTGCAAGAATCCGGTTTCTTCTGGATGTTGGGCTGGATTATCTGACACTTGGAAGAGCAACCGGTTCGTTATCCGGAGGGGAAGCGCAGAGAATCCGGCTTGCAACACAGATCGGTTCCGGCCTGGTAGGTGTGGCATATATTCTGGATGAGCCGAGCATCGGACTTCATCAGAGAGATAATGATAAATTATTAAATACGCTGAAACATCTGCGTGATCTGGGTAATTCAGTTCTTGTAGTAGAGCATGATGAAGATACAATGCGGGAAGCAGATTATATTGTTGATATTGGACCGGGAGCGGGAGAACATGGCGGAAAAGTTGTAGCAGAGGGAACTGCTGAAGAAATCATGGCGAATCCGGATTCGATAACAGGAGCATATTTAAGCGGCAAGAAGAAGATACCGGTGCCGGAAGTGCGGGAGAAACCATCAGGCTGGCTGAAAATTACCGGTGCAGAAGAGAACAATTTAAAAGGGATCGATGTGGAGATTCCGCTTGGCATTATGACTTGCGTAACCGGTGTCTCAGGTTCGGGAAAAAGTTCTCTTGTAAATGAAATTTTATATAAAAGACTTGCCAGAGATTTGAACCGTGCCAGAACAATTCCGGGAAAGCACAAGAATATTGAAGGACTGGAACAGCTTGACAAAGTAATTGCCATTGACCAGTCTCCAATTGGGCGTACACCGAGGTCAAATCCTGCCACGTATACCGGTGTCTTTGATCTGATCCGTGATCTTTTTGCGTCAACAGCGGATGCCAAAGCAAGAGGCTATAAAAAAGGAAGATTCAGTTTCAATGTGAAGGGCGGACGATGTGAAGCCTGCAGTGGAGACGGTATTTTAAAAATAGAGATGCATTTCCTGCCAGACGTATATGTGCCTTGTGAAGTTTGTCACGGAAAGAGGTATAACAGAGAAACTCTGGAGGTAAAATACAAGGGTAAGAGTATTTATGATGTGCTGAATATGACGGTGGAAGAAGCATTGCATTTTTTTGAAAATGTACCAAGTATCCGCAGAAAAATGGAAACTCTGTACGATGTAGGACTTTCTTATATCCGCTTGGGACAGCCTTCGACACAGCTCTCGGGAGGAGAAGCGCAGAGAATCAAACTTGCAACAGAACTGAGTAAGAGAAGTACAGGAAAGACCATCTATATTCTGGATGAACCGACAACCGGACTGCATTTTGCAGATGTGCACAAACTTACGGAAATTTTGCGCAGACTTTCCGCAGATGGAAATACCGTTCTTGTGATCGAACATAATCTGGATGTTATTAAGACTGCGGATTATATCATTGATATGGGCCCGGAAGGCGGAGATAAGGGCGGAACTGTTATTGCGCAGGGAACACCGGAACAGGTGGCTGACAATCCGGTTTCCTACACAGGCAGATATATCCGACAGGTGTTAGATAAATAATAGTTCCATTCGACAGGATACACGTTTGCTTCACAAATAATTAAGGAAAAAGGGCTTTCTATTTTAGAGGAATTTGATTATAATGATACATGCATGAAAACCAGATGCAGAAATGAAAGGGGATTGAACATGTCGGTCGATATTGGGATTGATTTAGGCACTGCCAGTGTTCTGGTATATGTAAAAGGAAAGGGAGTTATCTTAAAAGAGCCATCTGTTGTGGCTTTTGACAGAGATTCAAATATAATAAGAGCGATCGGAGAAGAAGCAAGACTGATGCTCGGGAGAACACCGGGAAACGTTGTAGCGATCCGTCCGCTGCGCCATGGTGTGATTTCAGATTATACTGTGACGGAAAAGATGATCAAATATTTTGTACAGAAAGCAATGGGAAAGCGTTCATTTAAAAAGCCACGTATCAGTATCTGTGTACCAAGCGGTGTGACAGAAGTGGAGCGTAAAGCGGTAGAAGAAGCTACTTATGCGGCAGGTGCGAGAGATGTGAAACTGATCGAGGAACCGGTTGCGGCAGCGATTGGTGCCGGAATTGACATTTCCAAGCCATGTGGCACATTACTCGTAGATATCGGTGGAGGAACAACAGATGTAGCTGTGATCTCTCTGGGGGGAACAGTTGTGAGCGCCTCACTGAAACTTGCAGGAGATGATTTTGATGAAGCCATTGTCCGTTACATGAAGAAAAAACACAATCTTCTGATTGGTGAGCGGACAGCAGAAGATATTAAGATTAAGATCGGAACGACCTATCAGATGATGGAAGACGAAGTGATGGAAGTGAAAGGCCGTAATCTTGTAACCGGATTACCAAAAGTCGTAACAATTTCTTCGTCGGAGACGGAGCAGGCATTAAGGGAGACAACGGGACAGATCGTAGAATCAATTATGAACGTATTGGAGAGAACTCCGCCGGAGCTGTCAGCAGATATTTTGGAGCGTGGCATTGTTCTGACTGGTGGAGGAGCAATGCTCCGCGGGCTGGAAGAGCTGATTGAAGAGCGTACCGGTATTAATACAATGACTGCTGATGAACCGATGCAGGTAGTTGCTATTGGAACCGGACAGTATGTTGAATTTATGAGTGGACAGAAAGAATATTAAAATACAAATACGAAGAAGCACATATGGAAGAGATAAAAGGTTATGTAGAACACATTGTATACCGGAATGAAGAAAATGGTTATACAGTTTTTAATTTAAATAATGAAGATGGTGAACTGACCTGTGTAGGAAAGTTTCATTATATAGAAGAAGGCGAACTTCTGGAGCTTGAAGGCGAATATACGGTACATAAGCTGTATGGAACACAGCTTCAGGTATCGGCTTCACGAGTATGTGCGCCGGAAGATCTGATTTCCATTGAGAGATATCTTGGCTCAGGCGCAATTAAAGGCGTGGGAGCGGCACTTGCGGGACGTATTGTCAAGAAGTTTAAGGAAGAGACATTCCGGATCATTGAAGAAGAGCCGGAACGTCTGGCAGAAGTCAAGGGAATCAGCGAGCGGAAGGCAAGAGAGATTGCTGTTCAGGTAGAAGAGAAAAAAGAAATGCGGGAGGCAATGATCTACCTGCAGAATTATGGAATATCTACGACTCTTGCAGCAAAGATTTATCAGCATTACGGGCAGAATGTTTACCGTGTGATAGAAAATAATCCATATCAGATTGCAGATCATGTGCCGGGTGTTGGCTTTAAAACTGCTGATGAGATCGCATCAAAAGTTGGAATCCATACAGATTCCGATTTCCGGATCCGCAGCGGTATTTTTTATACTTTGCAGGAAAGTGTCATGGAAGGACATATTTACCTGCATAAGAAGGAACTGCTGTATCGCGCGGGCGAACTGCTTGGCGTACGAATTACAGATCTGGAGCCATATCTGATGGATCTTTCTATGGAAAAGAAAATCGTTGTAAAAGAAGACAGAATCTATGCTTCGCATTATTATTATATGGAACTGAATACAGCAAAGATGCTGCATGATCTGAATACAAGGGATGAAATTGCAGATGTAGTCCTTCTCCACCGCATTCATGAAATTGAAAAAAATACAGGGATGCAGTTGGATGAAATGCAGCAAAAAGCGGTCATGGAGGCGGCGAGAAACGGGATTATGGTGCTGACCGGAGGCCCGGGTACAGGAAAGACAACAACCATCAATGCAATGATTCATTTTTTTGAAAGCGAAGGAATGGAGATTGCGCTGGCTG
Organism: Dorea hominis; assembly: GCF_014287705.1. NCBI lineage: Bacteria > Bacillati > Bacillota > Clostridia > Lachnospirales > Lachnospiraceae > Dorea > Dorea hominis. Next base: position 18,766 of record NZ_JACOOY010000021.1, read on the forward strand.
CGCCTACCGGACGTGCTGCAAAAAGAATGACAGAGACAACCGGATATGAGGCACAGACGATTCATCGTTTGCTGGAAGTGAATGGAAATCCGGAGGAGGAAGACACTCCATCCGGATTTGGAAGAAATGCGGAGAATCCGCTGGAAACAGATGCAATTATCATAGATGAGATGTCGATGGTGGATCTGCCACTGATGTATGCACTGCTTGGTGCGATTGTTCCGGGAACCCGTCTGATCCTTGTGGGTGACCGGAATCAGCTTCCAAGTGTAGGTCCGGGAAGTGTCTTAAAAGACATTATAGCTTCGAAATGTTTTCCGGTCGTTATGCTGACAAAGATTTTCAGACAGGCGGGAGAAAGCGATATTGTAGTGAATGCGCATAAGATCAATCAGGGAGAACCGATTGTACTGGATAATAAGAGTATGGATTTTTTCTTCCTGAAAAGACAGGATCCGAATGTGATCATTAGTATTGCAATTACACTTGTCCAACAGAAGATGCCCAAATATGTACACGCAAAACCATATGATATCCAGGTCCTGACACCGATGCGCAAAGGTCTTCTTGGAGTGGAACGGCTGAATCGGATTTTACAGGAATATCTGAATCCGTCACAGAAGAATAAAAAGGAAAAAGAATATGGAGAACGGCTTTTCCGTGAAGGTGATAAAGTTATGCAGATTAAAAATAATTATCAACTGGAATGGGAAGTATCTACAAAATATGGAATGACCATAGACAAAGGGCAGGGCGTTTTTAATGGAGATACCGGAATTATCCGTGAGATTAATACATACGAAGAAACTGTGACGGTAGAGTTTGATGAACAGCGGAAAGTCAAATATCCGTATCAGCTGTTAGATGAACTGGAACTTGCATATGCAATCACGATTCATAAAGCGCAGGGAAGTGAATATCCGGCGGTTGTCATTCCGCTTTTGCAGGGACCAAGACAACTTTATACGAGAAATCTTTTGTATACAGCAGTGACACGGGCAAAACAATGTGTGACACTTGTGGGGAGTGAAACCGTATTTCAGGAAATGATTCGTAATACACACGAACAGAACAGGAATACGAGCCTGGCAGAACGAATCCAGGAGTTTATTGATTAAGAATAAAGACAGCAATAGTAAAGCAGATAATAAAGAAAAAATATGGAAGTGGCTGTTAAAACTTTTATGGCCGGAGAGGTGTCCATTCTGCATGAGGGCATACAGAACGGGGATCTGCCCTGAATGCCAGAAGAAGCTTAAGCCACTTTTTGTGACTGAACCAAGATGTGTACAGTGCGGAAAGCCACTGCATGTATCTGAAAAAGAATACTGCTATGACTGTGCAGAGGGACAGCACTATTTTGATGCCGGAAGTGCAGTGTGGGTGCATAAAGAACCGGTGAGCAATTCTATATATCAATTTAAATATCATAATCAAAGAGCATTCGCTAAAGAATACGCAAAAGTACTGGTCGGACAATTTGAAAAAGAGATCCGAAGATGGAATCCGGATGTACTCATACCGGTTCCGTTACATAAAAAGAGAAAAAAGAAGAGAGGCTATAATCAGGCAGAACTTCTTGCTGCAGAGATCGGCAGACTTATGAACCTGCCTGTGGAAACAGATCTTGTAGTCCGCACAAAGAATACAAAGCCACAAAAAAACCAGGGACACAGAGGAAGAAAGCAGAACCTGAAACAGGCATTTGGACTAAAATACCGCTTCCGGAAAGGCTGTACGATTGTTGTTGTAGATGATATTTATACAACCGGAAATACGATCGATGCAGTATCATTTCTGCTGAAAAAAGCAGGCGCTGAAAAAGTCTATTTTTTAACTATAAGTATTGGACAAGGATACTGATATTTGTTATACTTAAAATGATGTTTAAAAGTAGAAAATAGAAGTTTGAGGTGGATTATGTTAGATAGAAGCAAAGTGAAGTTGATGACAAAACTTGCTTTATATGAACAGACACAGGGAAAAGAAGATTTTAAGATCAGTGAATACTATAGAAAAGATTATGTCGGCTTACATTCAATCTGCTCATTTTTGTGGGTTACGGTTGGATATATCTGTGTGTGGATGCTGATACTGTTGGCGGGATTTGACCTGATCGTAGGTCATATGTCATTGCTGTTAATGCTCATTATGATGCTTGTTGCAGTAGTAGGATATGTTGTGATACTGGCGATATATGCCGGTGTGACAAGCCATGTGTATAATCAGAAACATAAGGATGCAAGACAGAGAGTGAAGATGTATAATCATGATCTGATAAAACTGCTTAAACTGTATGAAAAGGAGAAACAATAATATGGATAATCTGTTTGTAATACGAGAAAAAATGCGGGAACTGTATGCAGCACATTCCAGAGTATTCGATAAGGGAATACAATTTGTGCTCGCACTGGTGACGTTTTATCTGATCAATGGTAATGTCGGCTTTATGAAAGCGGCGGCATCACCGGTAGCAACGCTGGCTCTTGCTGTGATCTGTACATTCTTCCCGATGATCATCACGGTACTTCTTGCTACAGCGCTGATTCTGGTACATATGTTTGCAGCATCCGTTTCGGCACTGGCAGTTACAGCGTTGATTTTTCTTGTTATGTATATTTTTTATTTACGCCTGACACCGAAAATGGCAATTGTAGTATTGCTGACACCAATCGCATTTGCGTTCAATATTCCATACATTATTCCAATCGCATTAGGTCTGGTTGCAACACCGATCAGTCTGGTAGCTGTAATTTGTGGAACGATTGTATATTATATGATGGCATATGTGAAGAAAGCAGCTCCGGGAATGGAAAGTTCCGGGAAAGCAAAAATGATGACAGAGATTACTGCTTATGTAAAGCAGGTGTTTCAGAATAAGGAAATGTGGATTGCAATTGCAGCATTTATCATCTGTTTGTTCCTTGTATATACGATTCACCGTCAGGCGGCAGATCATGCATGGAAGATTGCAATTGCTGCCGGAGCAGTAGCGAATATTATCGTGATTGCAATCGGAGATGTGGCACTGGGAGTTCATACTTCTTATGTAGGTTTGATCTTTGGCAATATATTTGCGGTGATCATTGGACTGATTCTTGAATTGTTTTTCTTCTCTGTGGATTATGCAAAAAGTGAGAATTTGCAATATGAAGATGACGAATACTATTATTATGTAAAAGCAGTTCCGAAGCTTTCAGTGGCAACACCGGAGAAGACCGTAAAACGGATCAATGAAAGACATGGAACGGAGATCATGGATACAAATAAGATCCGCAAGAACAGACAGCCTAAGAATGACAGAGCTGAAAAAGTACATCCGAATCAGAGGCAGAGCAATCAGGGACGGAAGAGACCGACAGCTAAAAAAGGTCCTTCTGCAAAGAAACATGATATTGATGAAGTAAATAAACTGCTTTTGACACAGAGTTTGAAAAAAGATCTTAATATGAAATAAAGAATGCGATAAAAAAAGAAGGAGGTGACAGAATGGAACAGCGTATTTCTCATTTTTTGCAGAAATATGTAACAGAGGTGTATTTTCCTAATATAAGGATTACAGATATTGTAGAAGTATTGATTCTTACATTTCTGATCTATCAGTTGATGATCTGGGTAAAGAATACAAAGGCATGGATGCTGATGAAAGGAATCCTTGTGCTGGCTGTGTTTATTCTTGTTGCCGCAATTTTCCAGATGCATACGATTTTGTTCCTTGCCAAGAACGCAGTTACGGTTATGGCGACGGCAGCAGTTGTCGTTTTCCAGCCGGAACTTCGTAGAGCTTTGGAAAAGCTGGGAGAAAAAAGTGTACTTTCTTCTATGGTTCCGTTTGATACGACAAGAGACAGAGTGCGGTTCAGCGAGGATACGATCACAAGTATTGTAGAAGCTTCTTATAGTATGGGAAGTGTGAAGACAGGTGCGCTGATCGTAGTAGAGCAGGCAATCCGTCTGACAGAGTACGAGAGTACAGGAATTCATTTGGACTGCCTGATTTCCAAACAGGTTCTGGAACAGATTTTTGAACATAATACACCACTTCATGACGGTGCGATTATTGTGCGTGGAGACAGAATTGTGTCGGCAACCTGTTATCTGCCGTTGTCGGACAACATGGAACTTAGCAAAGATCTGGGAACAAGACATCGTGCAGCTGTGGGGATGAGCGAAGTCAGTGATGCAGTGATCATTGTTGTTTCTGAGGAAACAGGTGCTGTTTCAGTTGCGCACAGTGGAAAACTTCTTCGTGATATTACACGAGAGGAATTAAGAGCGAGTCTGGAACAGATCCAGAACCGCAAGGTGGAGTCCGGTAAATGGTATTCTTTGCGGAAAGGAAGGCGTAAGAATGAGAACAAGACTGTCGAATAATTTTAGTCTTAAGATATTAGCCTTTCTGGCTGCAGGTTTGTTGTGGCTTATAGTGGTTAATATTGATGATCCGATCATGGATCAGAATTTCAGTAACATTCCTGTAACAGTGATCAATACAGAAGTGCTTGCTTCAGAGGATTCTCCAAAGACGTATCAGATTCTGGATGATACACAGAATGTTACAGTTACGGTAAAGGCAAAACGTTCTGTTTTGAGTAAATTAAGTGCAAATGATATCACTGCTGTTGCTGATATGAAGGAACTTACATTGGAGACACAGATACCGATTGAAGTTACGGTGAAAAATTATAAAGTAGCGGATGCATATGCGACACCACGCAATATGCAGGTGAAACTGGAAGATGAGGAGACAAAGAAATTCCCAATCGTTCCAAAGACAACAGGTACGGTACGTGATGGATATGTTTTAGGACAGATTGAGGCTATGCCGGAGAAAGTATCGATCCGTGGACCGAAATCCGTAATTGATAAGATCAGTAAAGTAGAAGCTACAGTCAGTGTGTCTGGTTTATCCAAGACATCAACGCTGGAATCTGAGCTGAAACTATATGATGAAGATAACAATGAGATTGACCAGAATCTCTTGAGCAATAATCTTGGTACAGAAGGTGTAGACATTCACGTTGAACTGCTTCGTACAAAAAACGTACCGTTGAATTTTGACACTTCAGCGATCCAGGCAGCAAATGGTTATGAATTTTCAAATATTAAATACGAACCGAAAGAGATCAGTGTGTCAGGAGATGTTGATAAGCTTCAGCAGCTATCAGAGATTCAGATTCCGGCGTCAGCGCTGGCAATGGAAAATCTGAAAGAAAAGACAGAAAAGGTTATAGATGTTTTGGAGTATCTTCCGGATGGAATCGTACTGGCTGATGAGAATGCAAATTCTGTGGCAGTAACGATCCTGATAGAAAAGGACGGAACAAAATCTTTCGAAATATCAGTAGGTTCTGTATCGGTTCTGAATCTTGACAGTGATTTGTCTATCAATTATGAATCCGCAGATGCACTGGATATTCAGATTCGTGGACCGGAAGATGCGCTCAATAAGATAAATATCGATGAAAGTGTAAGTATTGATCTGGCAAAATATACGGAACCCGGAACTTATAATGTTCCAATTCAGGTATCACTTCCGGAACATTGTACGTTGGAGAAGAGTATGAGCATTAAAGTAGTGCTTGAAAATAAAGCGAAGGCGAATGTCAAGGACGAAGAAAAAACGAAAGAAAACAATTAAGAGAAAGGCAACAATATGTTAAAGCAGGAAGTAACGATCAGTAATCCGACGGGGCTTCATCTGAGACCTGCGGGGGTATTCTGTAATACGGCGAGCTATTATAACTGCAAAGTGCTGTTTCAACATGAAGAGACAGTAGCAAATGCAAAAAGTGTGCTGAGTGTGCTTGGAGCATGTATAAAAAAAGGGGATAAGATTGTCTTAATCTGCGACGGCGAAGACGAAGCTGATGCAATGAAAGCGATGGTCAGCGCTGTAGAAGACGGATTGGGAGAGTAAAAGTAAAAACAGTTTTTCCAACAGGAAAAACTGTTTTTTGTTAAGGAACTCGGATATACAGAAGGGAGATAAATAATGGCTAAGGATATAGATGAATTGTATAATGAATTAGATCATTTGCCAAATCAGGAACGAAAATACAAGAGAAGCAGGAAAGGATACAGTGAAGATCTGTATGATGAATATAGCAGACGGTCTGGAAAACAGAGATATTGCGATACGGATCCGTATACAACAGGACGGAGATACCGTGATGCAGATCCGTATACAGCAAGATCCGGTAATCAGAAGAGAAGAAAACGTAAAAAACGCCGGGATGACTGGAGACCGGTAAAGATTGGTGCAGTTTCTCATTTGTTGTGGATTCTGCAGGTTCTTGCTTCCATTGCAGCTTTTGGTTCCATGATTATTCTTGGAATTTTACCGGTGCCATATATGGTGGGATTTGCAGCGATATTGCTGATATTTGCATGTATCGTTAAGATTATGCAGATGCGGGCTGTGCGTTACGGGAAACGCAGAGTGAATGGCAGATGGAAAAAGAAATCAACCGGAAAATGGATTTCTCTTGTGACGGCGGCGTTGATGTGTATTCTCTGTTTTTATGGATTAAAAGTTAATTCGGCGCTGGATACGATCGCAATTGGTGAAGAAAGCGGTAAATACACGGAAGAAAAATCAATTGATGTAATACAAAAGCCGTTCAACGTTTATATCAGCGGTATTGATGTTTATGGTAATATTAATAAAAAGAGCCGTAGTGATGTGAATCTGATTGCAACTGTGAATCCGCAGACACATAAGATTCTTCTTACGACAACACCGAGGGATTATTATGTGACGATTCCGGGGGTGTCCGGAACACAAAAGGACAAGCTTACGCATGCAGGAGTATATGGAATCGACACATCGATTGCAACTTTGGAAAATCTATATGATATAGAGATTCCGTTTTTTGTACGTGTAAACTTTTCTTCGGTAGAAAATATCGTGGATATTATGGGAGGAGTAGATGTAGAATCCAAGCTGGCATTTACAACAGGAAAAGAATCCGGAACAGTAGTGGATGTAAAAAAAGGAACGAATCATTTTAATGGAAAGCAGGCGCTGGCGTTTGTAAGAGAACGACATGCCCTGGCAGCGGGAGATAATCAGAGGGGGAAAAACCAGCAGGCGCTTCTGACTGCACTGATTCATGAAGCGATGTCTCCGGAGATCGTCTTACATGCAAACAGTATAATCAACAGCGTGGCAGGAAGCGCAGATACGAATATGTCTGAGAATCAGATCAAGTCGCTGATCCGCATGCAGCTTGGCACAATGAAAGGCTGGGATGTTCAGTCTGTGGCGGCGGAAGGAGATTCCAGCGGAAAACAGTATTGCTATTCTTATAAAGGAAAAGCGTTATATGTAACTGTTCCATATGAAAGTTCTGTGTCAAAAATTAAAAAGAAAATGAGGAGGGCTTTGCAATGAAAAATAAGAAAATAAGGCAGATGTTTGCAATGACATTAACAGGTGTGATGCTGTGTACTTTGCCGGTCTGTGCGGCAGAGCCCGCAGAAAATACAGAAACGGCGGAAACTGCGGAAATGCAGAGCCCGGATTCGGCAAAGACGGAAACATCAGAAAAAACGGAAGAGCCTGCGAAGCAGGATGAAGAGACAAAAGAGCTGGTACAGGAGTATACAGGCTGGCTCAAGGAGAACAAAGCAAGAGCGGTGACAGGAACTTACAGCAGTGAACTGAAGAAATTTCCTGCTGATTATCAGAAGCTGCTTGCCACACTTCATAAAGCACATCCAAACTGGATGTTTATTGCGAAAAATACAGGGCAGGACTGGAATGAAGTCGTGGCTAAGGAAAGTATTTCTGGTGGAAAGAGCAGCACGAATAACAGTCTTCTGCCGAAGACAGCAGGAAGCCTTCTGCTCAGTAAAAAGAGTACAGATTATAATACTTCTACAGGAGCCTACATAGGAAAGGATGGACCAAACTGGGTATCGGCAAGCAGACCGGCAGTTGCTTATTATGCAGATCCAAGGAATTTTCTGACGGATCGATATATTTTCATGTTTGAAGCGTTGAATTATAATTCCAAATATCATACATTGACTGGTGTGGAAAATATTTTAAAAGGGACAGATCTTTATAAAAAGAAGATCAGTTATCTGGACAAAAAAGGAAAAACATTTAATTTGAAACGGACGTATGGCGAGACGATTCTTGCTGCCGGTGCAAATGCGGGCGTCAGTCCACTGTTCCTGACATCCAAGATCCGGCAGGAGACAGGCGCTAAGCTGACAAATGGAAGTATTTCCGGCAAATATTCCTATGGCAGGAAATCTTACCGTGGATATTATAATTACTATAATATAGGTGCAGTGCCGGGAGGAGCTACCGGTTCAGCGGTTGCCAATGGTCTTATTTTTGCAAAGGGCGGATCGAGCGGGAAGAACACTTCCTATACAAGACCGTGGATGTCTCCGGTCAGTTCCATTACCGGAGGGGCGCAATGGATCGCAGAAAAATTCATCAAGCGCGGACAGAATACGATTTATTATGAACGCTTTAATACAATTGTAAAACCATATTACAGCCATCAGTATATGCAGAATCTGACGGGAGCGGCAGCGGAAGCAAATTCTACTTATAATACATATAACAATATGAATATTGTCAATGATGCTTATGTATTTTACATTCCGGTTTATAAAAATATGCCGTCACAGGGAGCGACCGTGACGATTTCCAAATCTGTGAAGAGTGGAACTGTTACAACGAATGTCACGCTACGCAAAGGCGTTTCGTCCAGTACGCCTTCACTTGGCACGATACCGAAAGGAAAGAAAGTGACAGTCAGTGGCGGAAAATATACGGACAAGAGTTTGGCGGTTTCCACGCAGGAGGCAAATCCGTACTGGATGAAAGTAACGTATGCCGGAAAGACAGGTTATGTATCCAGCCGTTATCTGCAGATGAATACGAACACGAAGATTGTGGCAGGCAATACAAAACAGCTTAGCGCAAAATCTTCAAAAGCAGGAAAGATTTATTATGAGACAAGTAATCCGGCAGTGGCAACTGTGAATGACAGTGGTAAAGTCACAGGAAAGAAAGCCGGAAAATGTATGATCTATGCAGTGACAAGTTCCGGAAAAGCAGTTGATGCTATTGGAATTGAAGTGACGAAAAAGAGCGGTTCTTCGAATGACAAACCAACGCCAAAACCAGATCCAAAGCCTGCACAGGCAAAAACATATTCAACATACCAAGCAACAACAAACGTTAACTACCGGACAGGAGCCGGAACAAAGTATGCGACGAAAGGAACACTGAAAAAAGGACAAAAGATCAATGTAGAAAACGGCTATTCCAAAAAGGCGGACGGTTATACGTGGTATCGCTTTAAGATGAACGGTAAAAAATATTATGTTGCTTCAAAATACCTGAAAAAGGTAACAGCGGCAAAGAAAACATATACAAAATATGTGACAACAACAAGTGTCAATTACCGGACAGGAGCCGGAACGAAGTATGCGACGAAGGGAACTTTGAAAAAAGGACAGAAGCTCAACGTAGAAAACGGCTATTCCAAAAAGGCAGATGGATATAAGTGGTATCGCTTTAAAATGAATAGCAAAAACTATTACATTGCGTCAAAGTATTTGAAAAAAGCATAAAAATATTTACATAAAAAAAGGAATGAAACGGCATCGTGTAATCCCATGGGAGAGCGCGGTGCCGTTTGTCGTGCCGATAAACCTTGAAATATCGTACATATTCGTATATAATGTTACAGGTATATTAAATATATGCGTATTTTGAGGTGGCTGAATGAAAAAACATTTGCATAAATTTGAGACAACATTGTGGTTATTTATAAAATTTATTTTCTATATATCTTTAATGATGGCGTTTGTCCGTATCATGGGAAGAGAGAGTATCGGACTGACCAGATTGTCCCGTACACTTGGAATTACTGTATCAACATTCGCGATTGTTGGATTGCTGTTCCTGTCTGTATACGGGAAATATGATGTGGGGCGCAGAAAGAGTAAGCCGATCATCTATTCACTGACACTTGCCGTGATCTGCACAGATATTGTTACTTATCTGCAGTTAATGATCATGAGAACCAATGTACCGAGCGTATGGCAATTCCGTCTGAACAGTCTGGGACTTTTAGGACTCGCTCTTTGTGTACAGCTTGTTCTCATTATCTTTTTTTCATATGCGGGAAACTGGTTGTTTTTCCTGATCCACAAGCCGGAACAGTGTTGCGTGATCACATCTTCACAGCGCAGGCTGGACGAGCTTGTATTTTCTATGCAAAAATTCAAAAAGCAATATCAGATTTCGTCTGTTGTGGATTATCGCAATCCGGATAAGCGAAAGTATATCAAAGAAGCGCAGACTGTATTCGTATATGATGTACCGGTAGAAGCGCGTACAGATATTATGCGCTGGTGCTATCAGTACAATGTGAATCTTTATTTCAATCCGGAGATCGAAGATATTATGGAACTGAATGCGGAACAATATGTGTTGAATGATGTATATCTGCTGAATAAGAATGTAAAAGCACTTACTATGGAGCAGAGAATTGTAAAACGGAGCATGGATATTGTTCTGTCGCTTGTGCTAGGAATTTTATCTTCCCCGTTCTGGATCCTTGGAAGTCTTGCAGTGAAACTTAATGATGGAGGGCCGGTTCTTTTTAAACAGGAGAGAGCGACCATTCACGGCAAGCGTTTTGAAGTGTATAAGCTTCGCACCATGAAGCCGAATAATGATAACCATTCCGTTACAAAGGATGATGACCGTATCACGAAGCCGGGCAAGTTTCTTCGCAGAACAAGAATTGATGAACTTCCACAGCTTTTAAATGTATTAAAAGGTGATATGACATTTGTTGGTCCGAGACCAGAGATGATCAAAAATGTAAAGGAATATACCGAAGAACTTCCGGAATTTGAGTACCGTCTCCGCATGAAAGCCGGTTTGACCGGGTATGCGCAGATCCGAGGCAAGTATAATACGACACCGAAAGATAAGCTGATCATGGATATGATGTATATTGAACAGTTCAGTATACTGAAAGATATCCAGCTTATTTTCCAGACGGCAATTGTATTACTGAAATCAGACAGTACAGAGGCGTTTGATAAGAACAACAAACACTGTCCGTATAAATTTGAAAAATGGAAAGAAAAAAAACATGGTAAAAATAATTAAAATAGGTACGGCAGGGCTGCAGCTTTTATATAATGGTATGAAATTATTGCCGACACAGAAAAAAATTGTCATGCTCAGCCGGCAGAGTAATGAGCCATCGGACGAATTCCGTATGGTGGAACATGAACTCTTAAAACAAAACAAAAGTGTTAAGGTTGTGTTGCTGTGTAAAACACTGGATGGGGGCGTGGATTCCAGCCTTTTCGGAAAGATTCGTTATGGTTTCCATATGCTGACGCAGATGTACCATCTTGCAACCGCACAGGTAGCGGTGCTGGATACTTACTGTATTCCGGTCAGCCTGCTAAAACATAAAAATTCGCTGACGGTTATCCAGATGTGGCATTCCATGGGAACAATGAAAAAGTTCGGCTATACAGCACTGGATACAGCAGAAGGCAGCAGACGCGAGATAGCCGAAGTAATGAAGATGCATCAGAATTATGATTATGTATTTGCGAGTGCAGATGCGTACAAGGATCATCTGGCAAAAGGATTCCGCTGTGAGATTGAAAAAATCGTCACTATGCCGCTTCCAAGACTGGATCTGCTAAACAGCAGGTCTTATCAGGAAAAGACAAAAGAGAAGATATATGCAAAATATCCGAAACTGAAAGAAAAGCCGGTGATTTTATACATTCCGACATTTCGGAAAGATGAGACAGCATTTGGTCCGGCACTTGAAAAATTGATTCATGCAGTCGATACAGACAGATATAATCTGGTTGTGAAATTACATCCGCTGTCGAAGATGAAGCTTCAGAATGAGACCATGAGCGCTGACGGATTTTCAAGTTTTGAGATGCTGTCCGTAGCAGATTATGTAGTCAGTGATTATTCCTGTATTATATACGAAGCAGCAGTACTCGGCATTCCGCTGTATTTCTATGATTTCGACATGGATTTTTATAAAAATGGCAGAGGACTTGCGATTGACTATGAAAACGAACTGCCGGGTGTGATATCCGAAGATGCAGCTGAGATCGTGCGTGCGATCGAAGAAGACTCTTATGATAAGAAAGCCTTAAAGCAGTTTGCAGATAAATATGTAACACCAACAGAACATGCAACAAAAGACATTGCAGATTTTATATTTCGATTTATTAAATAAACGGAGGAACGAAGATGAACAGAGTTTTAGAAGACGATTTAAAGACAATTATTGCAGAAGATCTTTCATGGGAGAAACTGAAAAATAAAACCGTAATGATTACCGGTGCAAGCGGTATGGTAGGTTCTTATATGTTATATGTACTCCTGATGCTCAACGATGAGAAGCATTATGGTATTAAAGTGGATGCTGTTATGAGAAATGTAAATAAACTTCCGGAAGAGATCAGAAACCGTGAAGATGTGAATGTTGTAGTAGCTGATGTGACAAAAGATATCCCGGATGTCGGAGATATTGATTATATTATCCATGCAGCAAGTCCGGCAAGTCCGCTTATTATGCAGAACCAGCCGGTGGAGACAATTGCCGCAAATACAATCGGAACATTTAAAACACTGGAACTTGCAAAAGAGAAAAATGCAGAAGGATATCTCTTTATTTCATCCAGAGAGATCTACGGACAGCCGGATGAAGGACAGGAATTCTTCTATGAGAATACTTACGGATTTGTAGACCAGTTGAATCCAAGATCCTGCTATTCCGAAGGAAAGAAAGCAGCAGAGACGATGTGCGTATGCTTCCATGAAGAGTATGGCTTGAATACAAAGATTGCCAGACTGGCACACACATACGGACCGGGAATGTCTATTTATGATGGACGTGTACAGGCAGATTTTCTGAAAAATGTATATCATAATGAAGACATTGTATTGAAGAGTGAAGGAACAGCAGTCAGAACTTATACTTATATTGCGGATGCTATCGCAGGTATGTACCGGATTCTGTTAGATTCGGAAGATATTGTATATAATATTGGTAATGAAGCAGGAAAAGTTTCCATCCGTGATCTGGCAGAGATTCTTGTAAGCATTTATCCGGAGAGAGGACTGAAACTTGTATTTGATATTCCGGAGGGCGGAACAAAGGGAACTGCGCCATATACACTGGGAATCTTAAGCAGTGAGAAGCTCAGAAAACTTGGATGGAACCCAAAGTATTCTGTAAAAGATGGATTCAAGAGAACTCTGGAATATCTGGAACTGGAAAACGTTGAATAGCTAATATAGAACAAAAAGAAAAACAACAGGTAAAATAAGGAGAAAAGACATGAGTAAAAATATTGCAATTGTATTCGCAGGTGGAGTGGGAGCCAGAATGGGTTCCGGACTTCCGAAACAGTTTATCGAAGTAAACGGAAAACCAATCATTATCCATACACTGGATATTTTTGAAGAGCATCCGGACATTGACGAGATTTACGTGGCATGTAAAGAAGAGTATATTCGCAAATTACAGAAGATGGTACAGCGCCATATGATCGACAAAGTGAAAAAAATCGTTCCGGGCGGCGCAACCGGACAGGATTCCATCTACAATGCATTACAGGCAGCAAGAGAGAACAATACACCGGATTCAATTGTACTCATCCATGATGGTGTACGTCCATGTATTTCAAAGGAAGTCATTGATGATGACCTGGCATGCGTAAAAGAACACGGAAATGCGATTACATGTACACCGTTATTTGAGACACCGGTCATCAGCGAGGATGGAAAAACAGTAGATGAAGTTCCACCGCGTTCCAAATTCTATACAGCCCAGGCACCACAGTGTTTTTATCTGGGTGATGTGCTGGAAGCACATGCACAGATGCGTATGAATAACCCGGGATATGAAGGCGTCGTAGATACATGCAGTATGATGAAAATGCTTGGAAAGAAGGTTTCACTTGTAGCCGGCCCAAGAGGTAATATTAAAGTTACAACGCCGGAAGATCTGTATACATTCCGCGCAATGATTCAATACAGAGAATCCGAACAGATTTTCGGATTTGCCAACAGAGAAGTTCCATCCGGATTAAAGAAATAAAGAAAGTTTTGACAAACGATACCTATTTGATTATAATAGGTGAGGTGTGCGTAAAAAGCACAGTGACATGAAAACGAAAATAGGGTCTAAATATCTAGGAGGAAAAACGGTGTTTACAAGTGTTAGATACGTGATAAGAGAGAATACGCAGAATATGTATCGTATTTTTTCTATCGCAAAATATGAGCTGCTGGCAGATATGCGTGACAGTAAGCTTGGATGGTTCTGGAATTTTGCCAATCCGGCGATTCAGGTAATGACTTATTGGTTTGTATTTGGTTATGTATTTAATAGAAAAAGCGTAGGGCATATTCCTTATTTGCTCTGGATGCTTGGCGGAATGGTTGTATGGTTTTTCATCAGCCCATGTATTACGGACGGATGTAATGCAGTCTTTAAAAAGATAGATGTAATTACGAAGATGAAGTTTCCGGTCAGTGTTCTGCCGATGACAGTTGTTTTACAGAAATTGTTTGATCATTTTTGCCTGATGATTATACTGATTGTAGTATTTGCATTATATGGTTATTATCCAACCTGGCACTGGATCGGGTTGATTTATTATCTGCTGTGTGCGATTATATTTGCAGTATCGCTTTCATTGACGACATCTGTATTAAATATGCTTGCACGTGACACGAGAAAACTGATTCTTGCATGCATGCGTCTGCTTTTGTATTTAACCCCTATTTTATGGGATATTGACAAATTAGGACATGGACGTTTGATGAAACTGATGACGTGTAATCCAATTTATTATGTAGTACAGGGATTCAGAGACTGCTTTTTCTACCACAAAGGTATTATGGCATATAGTTGGTCTATGGGATGGTTCTGGGGAATTACTTTAGTACTCTTCTTTTTTGGAAGCTATATGATGTATAAATTTAAAACACGTTTTATTGATCTGATCTAATTTACGAGGAGAATATAAGTGATGGGACAGCAGGATATTGCAATTGAATTTAAAAATGTATCAAAAATATATAAATTAAAACGAAAAGATAAAGAAGTAAAAAAGGATGAAAAGACACAGTTCTTCTATGCATTGAAGGACTTGTCTTTTCAGGTAAAAAAAGGACAGGTTCTCGGTATACTGGGAACGAACGGTTCCGGAAAATCTACAATGGCACTTGTTTTATCCGGAATTGCATCTCCGGATGAAGGAGAGATCATTGTCAATGGTGAACAGGCACTGGTCGCCATTAATACAGGACTTAATAAGCAGCTTACAGGTCTGGAAAATATAGAACTGAAAGGTGCTTTGCTTGGTTTATCAAAAAAAAGAGTGCAGGAAATTGTAGATGGAGTAATTGAATTCGCGGAGATTGGAGATTTCTTATACCAGCCTGTCAAGAAATATTCCAGTGGTATGAAATCCAGACTTGGATTTTCAATTAACCTTTGTCTGAATCCAGAGATTATGATTATAGACGAAGCATTGTCTGTTGGTGATAAATCTTTTGCTAAAAAATGTCTGGATCGTATGCAGGAATTAAAAGAAGATGGAAAGACAATTGTATTTATTTCACATTCACTTCCACAAGTGCAGGAATTTTGTGATTCAGCAATGTGGTTGGAAGGTGGAAAAATGAGAGAATATGGTGACATTGACACAGTGTGTGAACATTATGCTGAATACATTGAAACTTATAATACACTTACAAAGGCACAAAAAAAAGCAGAGCGAGATGAAAAGTTTAAGGAACGTATTATAAAAGACAGAAAGCCAGGATTATTTGACAGACTTTTTGGGTAATTTTATCTGTGTTATTTACATGGAAAATGGAGTGTAGGAGTAGGAAGAAATGAAGATAGGTATTATTTCGATTAATATGTTCTCGAAGGGATTAAATTTTGCTTGCCCTTTGCATAATTTTGCTTTTCAGCAGTTTTTGTTAAAATATACAGGTGTATAACTGATAATTGTATTATCAATTTTATTTTTTAACAAAAAATAAAATTGATAATACAATTATCAGTTATACACCTGTATATTTTAATGATTTTAATCTCAGACATCCATATGAGTATTATAAAAAAATATGCGATAATATGGAAAAAAACGGAAAAAAAGAATTGGATCCGGATAATTGGCAGCGTTTTACTGAATTAAGGGACGAATATCAGGCGCTATATAATGAACGTGAAAGAAGATATGATAAATTTCAGAATTTTATTGATACCAATTATATTAAAACAGATAAAATTTATGATGCAGATTTGTTAGAAGTGGAAGATCCGGGATTTGATTGTTATATCTGCTGTACAGATGTTATCTGGAAGAAAGAGCCGGGTTTTGGTTTTGATCGCGGTTTCTTTTTGGCGTGTTCTTCTTTGGAAAATAAATGGAAAATCTCCTATGCGGCGAGCAGAGGTGTATATCATAGTGAAAATGAAGAGGATGAAAAGACATTTCTTCATTATATTGACGACATTGATGCTGTTTCCGTCCGTGAAAAATTTCTGGCAGAATATTTAAGAAAGAATATAAGTCAGGATGTTACGGAAGTGCTGGATCCAGTACTGTTACATGAAAAAGAATTTTATTATGATTTTATGAAAAAACCGGAAGAAGAACATTATTTGTTCTTATATTATGTACAGGAAAAAGCAGAGGCTACGATTGAACAGGCTGTAAAATATGCCAGAGCACATAATTTAAAGATTGTCGAAATTACAGATCGTCCAATTAAAGGTGGACGTCTTCAGCAGTATACTGATGTAGAAGTTATTTATAATTATGACATGGGAATTGAAGAATGGCTGGGGTACATCCGCTATGCAGATGCCGTGTTTACAAATTCATTCCATTGCTGTTGTTTTAGTATTTTGTTTGAGAAAGAACTTTTCGTTGGCTTTCGTATGGGAGATAAAGTTACGCATGTATTAGAAATGTTTGACATGTTAGAACGTAAATTTGAAAGGAAAAGTGATTTGATTAATAATCCACTGCCTAAGACAGATTACGAAAAAGTAAAAAAAATCATGGCTGAAAAGAGAAAAGAATCATCTGAATTTATTTTAAATGCAATTCATGCGATGGAGAATAAAGAAAAGCAAAAAAAAGATTATGGATGGTGGAAGCGCAGACAAACATATCCAATTCATTATAACAGCGGCGTAAAAGATGAAGTAAAAGTTGGTACATTTGCTTCGGTACCGGGAGAAACCAGGAGATTTTCTTCGGGAAGTACAGAATTTACTCCTGAAAGATATGCAGAGAATGATGGGATGTTTAAATTACTTTTCAATGGATTCGGATATCATAATCACGTTCCGGCAGGATGGAGGATTCGTTTCCGAATAGGAAAACGCTGGTATTGGTACTTAGAAGATCATACGTATGTTGAAAGAACGGAATATAGTGAAAATAATGAAAAATATAGTCCATTAAAAATTTTCAGAGAAGGTGAACGGATTCCGTTTATCCCACTTAATGGAATAAAGGGAATTGTAGCAGAGGCAATCTGGGAAGAAGGAATGAATTCTTTTGATGTTGTTTATAACGGAGGCAGGAAATCCCGAAAATTACAATATCAGTTCGATGAATCAAAAGGAACAGTATTTGCCAGAAAGGATCTTTCTGTTGAATATCGAATGTCAGAAGCAGGCATTAATGATGGTACATCAGAACTCCTTAATGAACATTATTCTATCCCACATTATAAATGTTTAGGCAGAAAGATGCGAATAAAGGATAATGATAAATGGTATTGGTACATGGCAGATGGTTCTTTAAAATTAATTGAGCCAGGAACGCCGGAAACAGGTGAACGTTATATATTTAAAGAAGAGTCAAAGATTCCATACATTCCGGCAGGAAATGTAAGTGTTGTTGTATTTGAATCTATCTGGCAACCGTCTGTTTCAGCAAAATTCTGGCATAAAGTTAAGAAGCTGGTTCGTCCTGCGAAAGGAAAAGAAAATGAATAAGCCAGATGTATTTTTTGAAATTTGTAATTTAAAATGGGAAAGAATTTTCCTGTCACTTGAAGTGCGGACAAATTGTAAGGATAATGCTACATTCAGTTTGGAAAGAATTGGAAAAATTATACATGAAGAACAGGAAGGCACAGAGAGTGTCCGTGCGGAGATTCTGGAAAAAATCCCGGTTTCCTATGAAAAGAAAGAGAATGGATGTTATTATTTTTTCTTGAATATTTCCGCGATGAATGACAATGCATTTCTCAATAATGGAAAATGGAGAATCGTGGCGCATACAGCAGATAGTGATTATGTATGTGTTACGTCTCATAAAACGGGGTATCTTTTAGACGATTATTCGAGAATATTCCGTTATGGAAAAGGAAAGTATGCATATAATATTTCGTTCAGCTCTTTGGAGGACGAAAAGAATTTCTGGTTTTTGATGAATTCTTATTTTATGATACAGAATAAGCATTGGAAAACCCGCCGTTATGTGCAGGAAGCGATGACTTTAAAGGGTAAATTCAAGCGTTTGAATATGTATACTGCGATTGTTCTGATGCGGGCATTTTACGTTGTATGGTCGCATATCTTTCCAAAGCGTGGAAAAAATATTCTGTTGATGAGTGAAACGAAAGATTATTTGTGGGGCAACCTGAAGTCAATAGATGAAAGGCTGCATGCAAGAGGACTGGATAAGCAATTTCATATTTCGTATTCATTCAGAAGAGCTGTTGGATCCCATATGAGCATACTTAGCTGGGCAGGGCTGATATTCAAGATCGCAAAACAGGATTATATTTTTGTTGATGATTATGTACCGGTATTCGGTTTTTTGAAATTATGTAAGAAAACGAAGTTGATTCAGGTGTGGCATGCAGGTGTAGGTTTCAAATCAGTTGGGTACAGCCGCTTTGGTAAAAGTGGCACACCGTTTCCGGCAGGTTCCTGCCATAAGCAATATGATTATGTACTGGTAGGTGCTCCAAAACTGGTTGAGGTATATGCGGAGGTATTTGGACTTCCGGAAAATCGTTTTCTCCCGGTTGGAATGCCGAGGCTGGACGGATTTTTAGATGAAAATAAGATCCGAAATTTCAAAAATGAATTTTATAAAGAATATCCAAATCTGCAGAGTAAGAAAATTATTCTGTTTGCACCGACATATCGTGGCGACGGACAGAAAACAGCAAATTATAATTATGACTGGCTGGATTTGAAAGAGATTTATGATTTTTGTGGAGAAGAATATGTATTTTTAGTAAAGATGCACCCGTTTGTAGATGATCCGATTCAGATTCCGCAGGAATATCAGAACCGAATCATAGATTTTGCATCTTATCCGAATATTAACGATCTGTATTATGTGACGGAAATTCTGATCACAGATTATTCTTCAAACTATTTTGAATATTCTTTAATGGAGCGCCCGATTTTGTTTTACACACCGGACAGAGAAGTTTATGAATTGTCACGCGGTGTGCACAGAAGTGTAAAGGAATGCGCACCTGGAAAAGTGTGTGATACATTTGAAGAAATGATGCGTGCACTTCGAAATAAGGATTATGAGATTGAAAAGGTACATCAGTTTGTAAAAGATAACTATGATGAATATGACGGTCATGCGGCAGATAAGGCAATTGATGCTATCTTATTAAAAAAGTAGAAAAAGAAATGACAGAGGACTGAAACCAAAAATCCTTTGTCATTTTTGATTTTCTAATGTATCTTAATATATAATTCATAAAGTTGGTGTGGAATACAGATGAGATTATGGTATAATCATAGTAATATGCATAAATTATTAAAAAGGAGAAGAAAAGATGCAGATGAAAAAACAATTAAAACGTATTTTAGCGTTTGTTATGGCGTTCACTTTCATAGTGTCTACACAGGTACACGCCGCAGATGGCGAAAGTAGCGCACTGATGGATATCAAATCTGATGGATATGAGATTCAGATTGCTGATTCCGCCAGTATCACATATACTGGTAAAGAAGTCACACCGGCGATTAAAGTTGTGAGAACAGATGAATCAAAAGAAGAAACAGTTCTTGATGAGAACAAATATGAGACTGCATATTCTGATAATGTGAATGCAGGAACTGCCAAAGTTACTGTAAAGGGAAAAGAAAATGAAGGCGTTACCGGAGAATTAACAAAAGAATTTACAATTTCTCCGGCATCTTTGAAAGATGCAGCGGTTACAGTGGCAAACAAGTCAGCTACATACACAGGAACAGCCGTGAAGCCTGCAGTTACAGTAGAACTTGGTGGTAAAGTGTTAAAAGAAAATACCGATTATAAAGTGTCTTATGCGAATAATAAGAATGTCGGAACTGCGGAGATAACCGTAACCGGAATCGGTAATTATACAGATACTGCCAAAGCAACATTTTCGATTGTAGTTGGAACTTCTGATATCAAGACAAGTTCTGTATACAATAAGGTTAGTCTTTCGTGGGGAAAGGTTACAGGAGCTTCCGGATACAAAATCTACCGCAGTACATCAAAAGACAGTGGATATAAAGCAATAAAAACAGTTAAATCCGGAGCAACAGTAAATTATAATGATACGAAGGTTACTTTTAATCAGACGTATTATTATAAAGTGCGTGCATATCGTATAGTTGGAGATAAAGCAGTATTTGGAGAGTATTCACCAGTTTCGAAGCAGAAAGTAAAAGTAGGAACTTCTTCAGTAAAGCGTACTGCATCTGCATCTACGACATCTTACAATGCAGTTACTGTAAAGTGGAGTAAAGTCAATGGTGCAAATGGCTATAAAGTATATAGAAGTACATCTGTAAATGGAACTTACAAGGCATTAAAAGTTATAGCAAATGCAACCTCATATACAGATAAGACAACAACATGTGGAACTACTTATTACTATAAGGTGCGTGCATATCGTCTTTCAGGAAAGACAAAATGTTACGGTGATTTATCAAAAGCAAAATCCGGTCGTGCACTTCCGGGAACAACAACGATTAAGGCAAGTTCTGAGTGCTTTCAGACAAAGGTTAATTTAAAGTGGGTAAAAGTATATGGCGCGAGTGGATATGAGATTTACAGATCTACGTCAAAATCAGGGAAATATACACTTGTAAAGAATATTAAAAGTGGACGTACTGTAAAATGGACTAATTCGGGCCTGAAAAAAGGACAGTATTATTACTATAAGATTCGTGCATATCGTACAGTAGATGGCAAGAAATTATATGGCGGATATTCTAATCGTTTCCGTAAAGGAACGGCAGGATGGAAATATATAAACGGATTAAAATTATATTATGATGCGCAGGGAAAACTTGTAAAAGATGTCAGCAAGATTATCGGAAAACAGTCCTCTTATGTGATTAAAGTTAATAAAAAGATGAATGTTGTTACTGTTTATGCAAAAGACGGAGATAACGGCTATATTATTCCGGTAAAATCATTTGTATGTTCAGGCGGTGCGGCAACACCGGTAGGTACATTCTATACACCGGCAAAATATCGCTGGCAGACATTGATGGGACCATGCTATGGACAGTGGTGTACAAGAATTCATGGCGGTGTATTATTCCATTCTGTGTTCTACAGTACAAGAAGCAATTCTACATTAAGTGTGAATGCTTATAATAAACTGGGAACAACCTGTTCGCATGGATGTGTAAGATTAAGAGCGGGAGATGCAAAATGGATTTATGATAACTGCCGGTTGAGAACAAAGGTAATTATTTATAACAGCTCTTCGGTTGGTCCGTTTGGAAAACCGAAAGCAGCAAAACTTGCATCATGGCATACATGGGATCCGACAGATCCGACAGCAAGAAGCAAATGTAAAGCTCGTGGATGCCACTAAAAGAATCAAAGAAGAATATGAAAATGGCTACAGACTATTGAAAGTTTGTAGCCATTTATATTATAATACAAAAGTATGTGCAGAATCATTTCTAATGAGAAATAATTATAGAAATAACAGGAGATGCTTTATGAACGAAATAAGATATGAAATAATTATCACATTTCTTGAAAATGCAGATAAATTAAAGAAAACGGTACAAAGCTGTGAAAATCAGATATTAGAGAATGACAGAATTATAATTGTTGGAACCGGTAATCTGGAACAGATAAAATCATTAAAAGAGATTAAGAAATATAAAAAACAGATTACATTCAAACAGACAGCCACCGTTGCGGATGCTTATAATGAATGTGTGAGAGAAAGTGAGTCACAGTATACAATTTTCATGAAAGAAGGAGACTGGCTGGGTGAAGGGTTTCTGAAACATGCAGCCAGTGTAATGGAAGATGAAAAAGAACAGCAGATAGAAGAACCGGAAGCGGAATCAGAGTCACAAATTGAATCAGAGGATGAACATGAGGAAGAACATGAGACGAAAGGTGTAGTATTACAGAACGAAATCATGAATCCGGGAGAAGTATCTGTTCTGCTCCCTGTACAGTATTGTGATAATCTGCTGGTTTCTGAAAAGCCTAAAAAACATATTTTAAGTAAAAAAGTAATTAAAGGAACTTATGGAGTAGATATTACAAAGAATTACTGGGCACTGCAAACTGCTTTGCCAGGTGCGGTAATACGGACAGCATGTTTAAAAACATATACCTTTAATACTGAAATCATGTTTGAATATGACACGGATGTGTTGCTGCGCATTTTGAATAATGAAAAAAAATATCTGGTAACAGACAGGGCAGAGTATTATTATTTTGATCCGAAGGAAAATCAGGTATTATATCACATTCCTGCGCATTATTCACAGTGGTATGAAGAATCCGCAGAAAAATATTTATTGCCATTATTAAGGGATTCGGAAGATAGCCTGTTTATACAAAATTATGCGGTATATTATGTTCTGAACCGTTTCTTATGTAATCTTGATAATCGCAATAAAAAACAGCTTCTTGGAAAGAAGTTTGATAAATACTTAGAGGTAGTAAAAGAAATTTTCGGATTTGTTGATGATTATTATCTTACGAATCAGGACCTACATAAGTATTTATCGAAGAATCCGCAGATTTTATGTATGTTCCTTCGAATCAAATATGGAATTGATAATGTGAAATATGAGTATCGACAGGAGATTGATCCGGAGACAGAGGAAAAGGATCTTGTGATGTACTTTAATGGAAATCGTATTTCTTCTGTAAACAGTCATTATTTTTCAATCGGAATGATGAATTATGTAGATGGAAAAGTCTGGCTGGATGGTTCTCTGATCAGCATATTTGCGCAAGGAGGAATTGATTTTTATGCTGAATTTAACGGAAAGATGATAAAGGTAGAGGATACAGATTCTTATTCCCTTACAAAATATTTTGGAGTTCCGGCTTACAGAAGAATTACTTATCATCTGGAATTGCCCTTGAATCCAAATAAGAAAAATCAGGCAGTACGGTTTTATGCAAAAGATAAAAATGACAAATATCAGTTGAGAATTACATTTTCGGATCACTGGGCGAAATTAAGTAAAATACCAAGATATTCCTACTGGCATTTTAATAAATATTTATGCCATCATGCGGAAAATTCGATTGTATTTAAAAAAGCAAATATTGTAAATGTTTTGAAAAGAGAGATACAGTTCCAGTTGAATCTGCTGAAGATCAATTCTAAATACAGCCGCCATGCATTGGCACTCCGGTGGTTATATTGGATTACAAGACCATATTTTAAAAAGAAAAAAATCTGGTTGATGTTAGACAAATTATACAAAGGAGGAGACAGTTGCGAATATCTGTACCGCTATTCGGCAAAATTAGAAGATGGTGTTACAAGATATTATGTAATTGATAAGAAAACGCCGGATTATAAAAAATTGAAAAAAGACGGATATAAGCCATTGGCAACAAATTCGCTGATGCATCAGCTTGCATTTTTAAATGCAGATCTTGTATTGATCACAAATTCACATTTGTTCCCGTTTAATGGATTCCGTAAAGAAAAGTCCAAATATTTCAGAGGACTTTGCAATTTTTCATCTATGTGTCTGCAGCACGGATTATCTGTGCAGAAGTGTGCAATGGCACAGAGAAGGATTATTGATAATACGACAGGATATTTCCTGGCATCGAAATATGAATATGAAAATCTCTCCAAACATGCATATGGATATCAGAATTTTGATGTGTTGAAATTAACAGGAATCGGACGATATGATGGATTGATCAGTAATGATCAGAAACAGATTTTGCTTTCACCAACCTGGAGAATGTACAATGCACTTCCGGTAACAACGAGTGAAGGTGATCAGAGGGGATATAATCCGGAGTTTAAAAACTCTACATATTATCAGGTGTATAATAATCTGATCAATCATAAACGATTGATTGACTGTGCAAAGAAGACTGGATATAAGATTAAATTCTTACTGCATCCGATTTTGAGTTCACAGGCAGATGATTTTACACCGAATGAAGAAGTAGAAGTAATTCCATCTGTTGGAGATTTAAGCTATGAAAAGATATTGACAGAATCTAGTTTGATGGTTACGGATTATTCAGGAGTTCAGTTTGATTTCGCTTACATGAGAAAGCCGATTGTTTATTTCCACCCGGAAGAACTGCCACCACATTACGAAGATGGAATCTTCTTCTACGATACAATGGGATTCGGTGAGATTTGCACGAAGACAGAACAGCTTGTGGATCTGCTGTGTGAATATATGCAAAACAATTGTGTTATGAAAGAAAAGTATGTAAAGCGCGCAGATGATTTCTTTGTATATAAAGATTATAATAACTGTAAGAGAATTTACAAAGAGATAATGAAGAGTCAGAAACAGATTGATATAGACAAAATGCGAAAGTAACAGGTGTGTATTATGAAAAAACATTATTTTGCATATGAAATGTTCTCGAAATACAGGGGAGCAATTATGGGAATACAGATTTTATTGATTGTGTTTTTCCATTTTACAGAAGATTGCAAGGGATATAACGTCAGATATTCTGGTATAGTTTACTGGTTTTATAATTATGTTAAAAGTTCCGGAGTAGATATATTTCTTCTGGTATCAGGTTTAGGACTTTATTATTCCTGGAAGAAGAGGGCAGAGCTGAAATCGTTTTATCAGAGGAGATTTGTAAAAATACTGATTCCATATTTTCTGGTTGCGGTACCGGCATGGATATGGCTGGATCTGATTGAAGAACATAATGGATTAGTACAGATGTTTTCGGATCTATTTTTTCTTACATTCTTTGTTGGAGAAAATAAATGGTTCTGGTATATATTATTATGTGGTTTTTGTTACCTTATTTTTCCATATATATTCGATGTGATTGAGAAAGTCCGGGATCATACAGAAGCAAAGATGCGTGTACTTGTATTGTGCCTGACAGCTACAATTGTTACAATGATGCTGCAATTGTATGCAAAAGATCTATATATGAATATCAGTATTGCAACAAAGAGGGTTCCGGCATTTATAATCGGTGTATATATTGGAAAATTAGCCTGGGAAAAGAAGGGAAAACCCATATGGAGCGTCTGGTTACAGCTGATACTTTTATGTTGGATGATGATTCCATTGCAGCTATATAACAAAAAGATAATGGGAGTATATTTACTTGCATTGATGAATTTGACAATCTGCGAGATTCTAATGTTGCTCTTTGAATGGACAGAGAATAAATCTTCTGTGATTTTAAAGTTGAGAAATGGTATTTTGGCAATATTAAACTGGTTTGGTAAATATACGATAGAGATTTATTTGATACATGTTGCATTCAGAAAAGTATTTAAGACTTTGGATTATCCTACATAAAAGTATCAGCTGTAACAAGACGCTCCATATGGGTTT
>NZ_JACOOY010000022.1:0-41720 GCF_014287705.1 Dorea hominis
AGTAACTAAGAAAGCTGGTAAGACAACCTATAAGAGCAACTATTCTAAGATTAAAGTTAAAAACGGAAAGATCTATGTAAAGAAAGGTGCTAAGAAAGGTACTTACAAGATTACAGTTACTGTAAAAGATACTAACTACAAAACTGTAAAAAAGACAATTAAAGTTAGAGTTAAATAATTTTGTTAGATTAGCGAAAAATTCCCTGACCACGCAGGGAATTTTTTTATTACCTTTCTTATCTCTTGCCAAGGCAACATTTGTAACGTATAATAGAAATTGTCTTTAAATGTATCCTGTGAGGAAAAGAAATATCCTGCAAAGGAGAAAAGAAGATAGAAATGCTATCTAGGAGGAATTCTTGTGAAGAGAGAATTAGTGATTGTAATTGACTTTGGCGGTCAATATAACCAGCTGGTTGCAAGACGTGTCAGAGAATGTAATGTTTACTGCGAGATTTATTCGTACAAGACAGATCTTGAGAAAATCAAAGCAATGAATCCTATGGGAATTATTCTGACTGGTGGACCAAACAGCTGCTATGAAGTCGATTCACCAACATATAAAAAAGAATTATTCGAATTAGGAATCCCGGTTCTTGGACTTTGCTATGGTGCTCAGCTTATGATGCATGTTCTTGGCGGAAAAGTAGAACTTTCCGATGTAAAAGAATATGGAAAGACAGAAGTATTGGTAGATAAGAAAGATTCCAAGATTTTTGAAAATGTATCAGAGAAGACAATCTGCTGGATGAGTCATACAGATTATATTTCAAAACTTGCGCCTGGATTTGAAGTGACAGCGCATACGGCGAATTGTCCGGTGGCAGCAGCAGAAGATGTAGAACATGGCTTATATGCGATTCAGTATCATCCGGAAGTACTTCATTCTGTAGAAGGAACAAAGATGCTATCCAATTTTGTGCTTGGAGTTTGCGGATGTGCAGGTGACTGGAGGATGGATTCATTTGTGGAAGAATCGATCAAACAGATCCGTGAAAAGGTCGGAAACGGCAAAGTGTTATGCGCTTTATCCGGAGGTGTTGATTCTTCAGTAGCAGCTGTATTGCTTTCCAAAGCAGTAGGGGATCAGCTGACATGTGTATTTGTAGATCACGGTCTTTTGAGGAAGAATGAAGGGGATGAAGTTGAAGCTGTATTCGGACCGGAAGGTTCTTATGATCTGAACTTTATTCGTGTGAATGCACAGCAGAGATTTTATAATAAACTTGCCGGAGTAACAGAACCAGAGAAGAAGAGAAAGATCATCGGAGAAGAATTTATCCGTGTATTTGAAGAAGAAGCAAAGAAAATCGGGGCAGTAGATTTCCTTGTGCAGGGAACGATTTATCCGGACGTTGTAGAAAGTGGTCTGGGTGGAGAATCTGCAGTGATTAAGTCTCACCATAATGTTGGTGGACTTCCGGATTATGTAGATTTCAAAGAAATCATCGAGCCACTTCGTGATCTGTTCAAGGATGAAGTACGTAAAGCAGGACTGGAGCTTGGTATTCCGGAGAGATTGGTATTCCGTCAGCCATTCCCGGGACCGGGACTTGGAATCCGTATCATTGGCGAAGTAACGGAAAAGAAAGTTAAGATTGTTCAGGATGCAGATGCTATTTACCGTGAGGAGATGGACAAAGCCGGAATGAACAAGACAGTCGGACAGTATTTTGCAGCACTTACAAATATGCGAAGTGTAGGAGTTATGGGCGATTTTAGAACATATGATTATGCAGTTGCACTTCGTGCGGTTAATACGATCGACTTTATGACAGCAGAAGCAGCCGAAGTTCCTTATGAAGTACTGAATAAGGTAATGAACCGAATTATTAATGAGGTAACAGGTGTCAACAGAGTAATGTATGATCTGACGAGTAAGCCGCCTGGAACGATTGAGTTTGAGTAGCTTGAAAAATCGCGGAAAAGCCCATAAATAAAGGCTTTGCAGAGTGTGAACAGCCTATTGTGGCAACGATATGGCAGCACCAACAAATTTTAGACCTATTTATATGAATAAAACCTTACTGATTTTGAGGAGTCAGTAAGGTTTTTTGTAGCAGACGTCAAAAACGTCCTTCTCATCATGCATATAGATTCTGTTATTCTGGGAGTCGTCCCTCATACATAATGCTGAGTTCACCGTAGACCCGTCCCCAGTTTCTAATGCTCATAGTCCATTTTTTTTGTGGCTTCAAAAGTTGCCAGATACAGGGCTTTCAGGAATGCTGTATCACTTGGAAATACGCTTCTCTGACGGTTGAGCTTACGGTAGGTAGAATTCAGACTTTCAATTGCATTGGTCGTGTAAATAACCTTTCCGACATCCGGTGAAAACTTGAAAATCGGCGTTATTGCATCCCAGTTATCATACCAGTGTTTCATAGAATTCGGGTATTTTGCGGTCCATTTTTCAGTAACACGATCTAGTACTTTTTAAGATAAAGTAGAAATAGTGCAATTTTCACAGGATATTATACAAGAATTACATAGAAATATATTGTATTATTGATATAGTATTCTTGAATTGTATGTGAGGAGAAAACTATGGCAGCTGAAAGAAAAACATTAACACAGTTATCTGTGCCAATATGCTTAGAAACTTTATTTTATATGCTTTCAGGTATGGTCGATACGCTTATGCTATCATCTGTAAGCGACCAGGCTGTAGGAGCAGTGGGAACAGCAAATACATATATAGGTGTTTTTATTATCATGTTCGGCGTAATATCGTCGGGTATGATAGCTGTTATGTCACAAAATATCGGAGCCGGAAGACCGGGGATAGCGTATCAGGCAAGACAACTTGGACTTATATTCAATGCATTGATAGGTATCGTAATGTCTGTAATTCTTGCTACTTTTTCTGGTGGGATACTTCGAATCGTAAGTATTGCTCCGGCTTTGCTTGAGCCGGCTGAAATATATCTTAGAATTGTTGGCGGCGCATGTTTTTTAAATGCACTGATTCCTATTTTCTCCAGTTATTTGAGAGTGTTTGGATATACAAAACATTCTTTGATAGGAACTGTTGTTGGAAATGTTCTCAATATAATACTTAATTCAGTATTCTTATTTGTATTCAACTGGGGTGTAATGGGAGTTGCTGTTGCCACGGTTATTTCAAGAGTTGTAAATCTTATTATTGTAGTAGGTATGGGGGCTGTGCTTATAAAAGCAAAACAGAGTCCTGAGCGAATTGCATCAAGAAAGATATTTGCGCAGATTGTTAAGATTGGTTTTCCTTCTGCGCTTGAAACAGCACTTTACAACATCGCAATGACCTTTATTGTGCGTTTTATGAATCAGATGGATGTGGATGGAATGAATGTTACAGCACGCTCATATGCTGTACAGATTGCAAATTTTTCATATTGTGTGGGAGCTGCCCTTGCTCAGGCAAATGCAATTATGACTGGTTGGAGAATTGGAGCAAAAGAGTTTGAGGAATGTAAAAGGGGAACGAGAAAAGCTGCGATATACGGTATCATCACAGCGACCTGTTTTTCCGTGACATTTGCATTGGCAGGACATTTTATCGTGCATATATTTACTGATGATACACAGATGATAAATCTTGTGGTAAAGTTGTTAATAGTAGATGTCTTTCTTGAATTTGGAAGGGTAACAAACCTTGTATATGGTCAGGCATTAAAAACGAGTGGAGACGCACTTTTCCCGGTTATACTAGGTGCAATATTTATGTATTTGTTTGCAGTTGGCGGAACTTATTTTCTCGGAATACACATGGGACTTCTGGCTGTAGGATCACATATTGCTATGGCAGGTGACGAATGTGCGAGAGCTGTGGGAATGGTACTTAGATGGAAGAGTGGAAAATGGAAAAGTAAAGGTCTTATAGAAGTATAGGAGAGATTATGTACTTTGAATTAAAGGAAAATAAACCGCATGGTACAAAGGATGATCCGTTTAGTACATATTATATAAAAAATGAGGGACGATCATTTCAGATACCGGTACATTGGCATGATGAACTGGAAATTATATATGTAAAAAGTGGGTTTTTGACTGTAAGTATATCAGGAGAAAATTACATTGGAACCCCCGGGGATGCTTTTGTAGTGTCGCCGGGCAATCTGCATTTCATGGGTTCACAGACTGGAGAAGTGGATTATTTTACTTTCCTTTTTCCACTTGAATATATCTCTTTTTGCACAGATGACATGTTAGATGATAAATTGCTTACTCCATTAAAAAATGGTCATTTGATGATAAGACCAAGGATCAAGGATGCAGCAAAAGAGTTGTGTGAGCAGTTGGCCGAAATATATATGGCAAAAAATGATGAAAAGAAGTTGGAAATAGCTGTTCAGATAAAGACAAAAATAATTCTTTTACAATTTATTCTTCACATGTGGGAGAATGGATTTATAATCGAAAATGATAAAAGTGGAAGAAATACTGTAGAAAAAGAGATGATTTCATACATACAGCAGAGTTTTACAGGGGAGATATCATTAAAGGAATTTGGGAAACAGTTCCATCTTTCTGAAAAATATGTATCGCAATATTTTAAAGAACATTTTCATATTACGCTTTCAAAATATGTTACATATTTGCGGTTGGAGCATGCAAAACAGTTGTTACAAAATTCGGACATTCCAGTTACAGAGGTTGCAATGCTCAGTGGCTATCAGAATGTAAGTTATTTTATCAGAAGCTTCAAAAAAACATACGGAGTGTCTCCGTTAAAATATAGAAAAAATGAGCCGAGTACATGGATTTAGCGGAGTGTGAAAGAAACATAAACGATGTTACAAACAAAAGGTTAGGGAACACCTGAAAGGGAGTTTCCTAACCTTTTGTTGTATAGAGTTGTTATCAGTCTGCTCAATCAATAAATAATCAGGCAATTTTATGCTACAGGAACATTTCCTGTAGATTTCTTTTCAATCAGCTGTGTATGCAATAAAAATGTACTGATTGAAACGCCATTAAGAAGACTGGATAACGCAAAGAATCCACTTTTTCCCAGTTCAATACGATCTTGTCTGATTGTAGTCAGTGGAGGTGATGTATAAGCAGTGATTGGCAGATCATCAAACCCGATAATGCTGACATCATCAGGAACCTGATATCCGAGCTGTTGGCATTGGATAAAGGTTCAAGTTATTTATGGGAGGATAAAAGGGATGGAAGAGAAAGTAATGAAGGATTGTAAAGTATTGGCATTATGTTCACAAAAAGGTGGAGTTGGCAAGACAACAAGTTGCGTGAATCTGGCAGTTGGATTAGCAGGTTAAAGGGCAGGTTAAATAAACCAGTAGGCGCTTTTATTGTACACCTCTTTTGCTATTCTATAGCTATCAAAGAAACACGACATGCCGGGGAGCCGGTCACAATAGCAAGGAGAGTGGCAAATATGAAAGGTTATACAACAGCACAGGGATATATGGGATATGTAGACGGAAGTTATATGTTATTCGCAAGTGAGGACGATTATTTGGAATATGTAGAAGGATAAAAGGAAAGCGTTGAGGAAAATATTATGAATGAGAAACAGATAACAAAATTGATTGGTGCAAGTATTTTTGCAGTGTTATTTCTTTGGGGAGTGTATGTATTTTCCGGATATTACAGCCAGTGGCAGGAAAAGAAAGCGCAGCAGGAGCAGCACGCAAGAGAGCAGATGGCAGAACAATATATGTCATCTTATACAGAGAAGCTGCAGAAGACACTTGAAAAAGCCGGACTGGAAGGTGTGGAGGTTTTGTATCAGTATGACAAATATTCGGGATCGACGCCGGAGTATGATGAATATGGCAGAGAAATAGAAGATGATGAGGATGAAGACAGTGCTATCTGCGATGAAGATGGTGATTATCCATTTTCGTACAGTGTTGAGTTTACATGTGTGAAGTTGGATGAAATTTATAATGAAAACAAAAGCTATAAAGAAGTCTGTAATTATATGAAGCCGGCATATGATATACTGCAAACATCCCAGGTAGAGCGAAAGTTTCTTAACTACAAAAACGACAGGAATGTGGTTGTGTATACGAACGTCTCTGATAAGATGGACATAAAGACGAAAGCTGGATGGTATATTCTTACGAAAAAGGGAGACGATGAGTACATTTTGACAGATTCAAAGAGACAGCAGTTGTATGCAGATGAGGCAGAAGAAGATGATTATGACGATGCAGATGAGTACGAGGATACAGATGAGAATGATGAAGATGACAGTGACGCGAGCGGCGGTCCTGTTATAAAAGCTGGAGGAAGACTCATGGGAGAATCTGATTCGAAAGACACGTCTGACAGCGATAATGATACGACGAGTTCTAAGAACACACAAAAGGAGAAAAAATATGATCCGTATGACGTGTATGATTATGATGATCCAGACGATTTTGCTGATGAGTGGGCAGAAGAATTTGGAGATGGAGATTACGACAATGGGTATGATGATGCATATGATTACTGGGAGGAGAAGAACAGGTAGGGGAATTATTATTTTGTGATAAGTTTTTAATAAATAAAGTGCTTGCATAAAAATAGAAATATATAATATAATTTATTTACGAAAACAAATTTGCTATTTGGACAGAACGAACGGAGAGTAAAAACAGCAGTTATAGCAGTTTTTACTCTCCGTTCTGCTATTGATAAATAAAAAAGAGCTTGCATAGCAAGCTCATCCACACACTGTGGGTCACATCAAAGTGACGATTTGAATAAATTCTTATTTGAACTTATGATGTAAAGTCTAATATGGTACTAAACTTGTCTTTAGTATAGAGAATATTGGAAATAAAGTCAATATAAAATAAACAATTAATAAAGCAAAAGGGAGGAAAACAATGGATGGTAATTACTATTTAGGTCTGGACATGGGTACTAGTTCTTGCGGATGGAGTGTTACAGATGAAGAATACCATGTTTTAAGAAGACATGGGAAAGCATTATGGGGAGTGCGTCTATTTGAAGGTGCTAAGACAGCAGAAGAAAGGCGTATGCACAGGACAGGCAGAAGAAGACTGGACAGACGAGGTTGGAGAATTAATATACTGCAGGAGTTATTTGCAGAAGAAGTCAGTAAGATCGATCCGGGATTTTTTTTGAGAATGAAAGAAAGTAAGTATTATCCGGAAGATAAAAGAGACATAAACGGGGAGCGTCCAGAGCTTCCATATGCATTATTTGTTGATCCTGAGTTCACAGATAAAGATTATCATAGAGAGTTTCCAACGATTTACCATTTGAGAAAATGGCTGATGGAGACAAAAGAAGTACCAGATATTCGATTGGTTTATCTGGCACTGCATCATATGATAAAACACAGGGGACATTTCTTGTTATCGGGAGACATAGAGCAGGTTAAAGAGTTTAAAAATACATTTGAAACATTTATCCAGAATGTTAAGGATGAAGAACTGGACTTTGATTTAGAAATAACAGGATAAGTTTTAAAATTAAATGCGACAAGAGGTTTTAAACCTCTTCCGCATTTATTTTTTTACCTAAATTTAGTGTCGGAAGATAACCTCTTCTGACATTTTTTTGTTTAAGGAGAAGTGAATCATGCCAAGAAAATATACGAGATTAACGTACGCTGACAGATTGAAAATTGCACAGTTATGTAAAGAGAGAGTATCAACAGAAGATATTGCAGAAATATTAAATGTACATAGAGGAACGCTATATCGAGAATTACAACGTGGCGGTGGTGGGAATGGCAGACGGGATCTATATGATCCGGACACAGCACAGAGAAATTTACGATAAAAGCCTGCTTATAAAATAAATATGCAATGTCAGGAGGTGAGTTCATGATAGCGAATACCGGATTAATAGGAATTGCATTTTGGATACTTGCTTGTATAGGAATAGAAAATAATAAATCAATACAACAAGTTCTTCCATACTTATTAATGGGAACATTAATTATTCTTGTTGGAATAGCAGTAGAAAAACTACAAAACTATAGAGATGAGCTGGAAGAGATAAGAAGACAAAAAAAGAGCACATCTGCCGCAAACAGATGCGCCCATGGCTTACGCCACACCAATTAAATCCAAACCAATATTAACATGGGGTGAGGTGGTAAGTCAAGCAGATATGGAATATTGGTTAGTAGAATACAGACAGTTACGAGAGACTTAAGATAAAAACTACTGATCAATATAGGAGATTAGTAGTTTTTTTATTTAGAACAGGAGGAAGAGATGAAAAACATAAAAAAATGGATCGCCGCATTCCTGGCGATCGTAATGTGTGCCAGTATTCTGCCAAATCTTCCAGCATCAGCGGCGGCAGATAAGGTGGCATATCACGGAAAAATGACCTATGGAGGAGTAACCGTAGGAAAGTTTTCAGTAAATGGGAAGGTTGCTTTTTGTATGGAACATAAAAAAAGCACGCCACCGACTGGAACGAAATTAACAACCTCAATCTATAAGAATAAAAATGTACAGAAAGTACTTTATTACGGATGGAAAGGCCAGGAACAGTGGAATGGCTTTAAAAGTGAAGCACAGGGATATGTATGTACTTCACTCGCATTGAGTTATTATTACAGTGGCGCGAAATCTGTAATCAGTTTAGGTGGTCCTACAGATGCAAAAATAGGATTATCTAAGTTTCTGAATTATATCAAAAATAAGACAGTACCGTCCAAAGAAGTAGATTTTAGCGTGTCTGTTGCAAAAAGTTATATCAGTGGCTCTGTGCAGCGGACAAAAAATATAACTTTTAAAGCAGATAGCAGAAATAAGGTAACGATAACATTACCGAAAAATGTAACGTTAAAACGTGTTACTGGTAAAACCAGTGGCACTACCGGAAAAGTACAGATCTATGGTGGAAGCACCTTTTATCTGACCGCTCCATTGTCCATGAGTGGAGCTTTTAGCACAGGTAAAATTAAAGGTACGCTTCATGAGTTCCAAAGTATTTTGTGTAAAACAAAGAGTGCTAAAACACAGAATCTTATAAAATCAGGAGTAAAAGATCCAACAAAAACGACATCACTGAAAGTAGAATGGACTGCCGCCCCGGGGAAGGTCATTATCAAAAAAATGTTGAAATCGACTGCAGGTGTGGAAGTGGCTGCTGGTGCAGGAGTAGAGTTTACCGCAATTAATTCTACTACAAAAAAGAAAGTCGTATTTAAAACGGATTCAAAAGGTGTGGCAGAAGTAACGCTTTCTGCCGGAGACTGGATCGTTTATGAGACAGATGCACCGGAAGGCTATACTCCGGCAAATCCGTTTAAGGTGCACATCGTAGGAGCTACGATTGCCAAAAAAATAGTTAATCAGGAGATTAATAGCATACAGATTCTGAAAAAAGATGCAGTGACAGGAAAACCATTAGCCAATGCAACTTTCAAGATCCGTTCCAAGGAAACAGGAGAAGATATTACCTGGAAGAAAGAAGATGGAAGCTCTTTTGTAGAATTTACAACAGGTGATAATGGTGTCGCAATTCTTCCTTATGCAACAAGCGTGAAAGAAGGCGAAACAGAATCGTTGAATTATCTGCAGCCGGGTGAATATGAACTGGTGGAAACAGATGCACCAGAAGGATATTTTAAGGCAAAGGATTTGACATTCTCAATCAAAGATGGATGGAAAGGCGAGCCGATCAGCTTAACGGTATCTGATCAGCCTACAGAAATCCTTATTTCTAAAACAGATATCACCGGTGAAAAAGAACTGCCGGGAGCAGAGCTGAGTGTGACCGATGAAGAAGGAAATGAAATTGATCATTGGATCTCAGAGGAAGAAGCTCATAAGATAACCGGACTGGTTGTGGGAAAGAAATATACGCTTACAGAGGTACTTGCACCGGATGGATACTGCAAGGCGAATAGCATTGAATTTACAGTGAAAGATGAAGGCAGCCAAAAAGTTGTCATGAAAGACAAGCAGGTGATAATCTCAAAAACAGATATAACCGGTGAGAAAGAACTGCCACGAGCAGAGCTGAGCTTAACGGACGAAGAAGGAAATGAGCTGGATCATTGGACATCCGGAGAAGAACCGCATGTGATTTCCGGATTAGTTGTGGGAAAGAAGTATATTTTATCCGAAAAAGTTGCACCAAGCGAATATTGTAAAGCAAATGATATTACATTCACGGTTGCTGATGATGGAAAAAATCAGAAAGTTGTCATGAAAGACAAACAAGTACAGATCCTGAAACTGGATGAAAAAACGAAGAAGCCACTTGTTGGTGCGGAGCTGGTAATCAAAGACGAAAAGGGAAATGAGATCGATCGTTGGATTTCAGAAGAAACTCCACACAAGGTAGATGGTCTGATAGTAGGGCAGAAGTATATCTTGTCTGAAAAAACAGCACCGGATGGATACAGCAAGGCGAAAGACGTGGAGTTTACAGTCAAAGATGATGGCGAAACACAGACTGTAGAAATGAAAGATGTCAGGACAAGAATTGAAGTAAAGAAGCTGGCATCAGATACTAAGAAACTGCTAGAGGGATGCAAACTGCAGATCATAGCTGCAGAAGATATTAAGTCGGAAGCAAAGCTGGGAGAAGATGATCAGAAAATCCTTTATAAAAAAGGAAAAGTAATTGAAGAGTTTTCTTCCGGAAAAACGAGCTGGAAAAAGGAAAAGTTTCCGGCAGGAAAATATATTCTTCATGAAGTATCTTGCCCGAAGAAGTATAAGCTGGCTAAAGATGTGAAATTCACGATCAAAAAAACATCCAAGCTGCAGACGGTCGTAATGATTGATGAACTTCAGATTGGAACGATCGATACCAATATTCCACATTCAGGACGTGAAGATAAAAATACAAATGTAAAAACAGGGGATCAGGCAAATCCGTTACTTTCTGTAATATTGCTTGCCGGATCAGCAGCACTTGTCCTTTATATAAAAAAGAGACAAGGAAAGGAAGAAGAGGATGAGGAAGCAAAAGAAAAGAAATAGAAAGATGCTGATTAGCTGCCTGTTGACAGGTAGCATCCTGTTAAGCGCGTTGCCGGGACAAGTTGTCTCGGCAGGCGAAAAAACGGTTACAAAATCAAAAACATATACGGCAGATAATAAAAATCAGACATATGATTTTCCAAAATCGATCACAAAGAATGGGAAAAAATATTTACTCAGAGTCACGAAGTATGATGTACTCTCCGAAAAGCCGGTAAAAAAAGAAAAAGAAGTACAGATTTCCAGAAAAAGCAATGTAAAAGCAAAAGGAAAAAAGGCTGATTTTCCCAAGCAGATAAAGAAAGATGGAATTACTTATGTACTTCAAAATGTTGATCAGAAAGACGTGGAGTATAAGAAAGCTTATACCCAGTCAGTGACCGGATATACAGACTATGATCATCAGGTATCAAGCAGCCAGGTACCGGCGATAAAGACGATCACGGTAAAAAACGCAGCGACAGGAAAGATGGAAAAAGTACAGTGTAAGCTTTCTGGAATAACAAAAACCAGTAAATCCGGATGGCAGAATACACATATCAATATCACATTTAAAAATTATGATGCGGATGTGTATGAGTGGCAGGGAAAACAGATTAAAAAAAATACAACTAATCCATTGAAAGGTTATGAAAGTGAACTGTTGAAATCCGTTGGAGCATCTAAGTCAGATCACAGGGTGCTCCGGTCTTACTGGGTTGGCAAGCCATATACAAAAAATGGAATGACTTACCGGAATGCCAGGGCAGATGTGCAGAGGAGCGTTGCTTATTACAGAGCAAATTACCGTGGCAGCATAAAAGAAAAAAAAGAGATGGGAGTTGTATATACAGCCAACTATTCAGGAAAAAAGGTAATAGAAAGTGACAGTGAATCTATTTACCAGATTAAGGCTGTAGCAACGTATCATCCAGAACCAGTGGATTATACGCCGATATATGTGGGGATTGGAATCTTCCTGCTGTTGGCATTGATCGTGATTATTCTATTTATTTTGAGAAGAAAAAAGGAAAAGACAGAAGAAAAGGAGAGAATAAAGAATGGACAAGTGGGCGAGTAATATTAATAAGTTATGTACAGCAGTTACACCGTATACATACATTCTTATTGCAGTTGCATTTATTGTGATTGGTGTAATGTGTGCAATTCCAAGTGAGGAATCAAGACAGAAAGGGAAAAAATCACTTCCATGGGTAATATTAGGAGCGTTATTGATCTTAGGCGCAATCTATACAGCAAAATGGATTACAGGGCAGATTGCATTTTAAATGCAATGCCTACAAGAGAGCTATGAGATGGTTATATTCATGGATATGAAGATAACTATGTTTTGAGATGTGGAGAAAAGGAGAAGGTGGAAAATGGAAACTATCAAAATTGAAATAATTAAGAAAAACGAACAAAAAACGGAAGAAAGATATGAAGGATATGTTAAGCAGTTGATCGAAAGAAAGCAGAGGTAGCAAATGGAGAAGATACAGATATTTATTGATGAGGATACATTGACTCAAGAAGAAGTAGAAGAATGTATGACGGAGATAACGGAAGATGAAGAACAGCAAGATAAATGAGTATCGTGAAAATTTAGCAAAAACCTTTCTGTCTGTTCTTGAAGAAAAACAGTTAGATTGGAAAAAAGGATGGACAGCAGAAAAGCCTCAAAATGCCGAAACAGGATATAAATACAGGGGAATCAATTTTATGTATTTGAAATTGATTGCCAGGGCGAGAGGATATGAAGATAATCGTTGGGCTTCATTCCTGCAAATAAAAAAGAATGGATGGAAGCTTCAAAATGCGAAAGGACATGGTGTAAAAGTTGAATATTGGTTTCCTTATGATGATGAAGAAAAAAAGGCAGTCACATGGAAGGAGCTGAAAGATGTAGATGGACGGATCGGAGAAGGATATTCTCTGCGAGCAACATATACCACAGTATTTAATGGTGATCTGATTGAAGGTATTCCGGAAAAAATTAAGGAAAACCATAAAGAAGTTGATCAGGAACAATTGATTGAAAAGATTGCAGAAGGCATGCAAGTACCAATCTATAACGATGGTCAGGATCAGGCTTATTATATACCTGCAAAAGATGAGATCCATTTGCCAGAAAAGGACAGCTTTTTTAATTCTTATGCATATAATGCGACTGCATTACATGAACTTGCTCATGCAACAGGGCATGAAAAAAGATTGAACAGGGAAATGAAAGGACATTTTGGAACTCCGGAATATGCATACGAAGAGCTGGTTGCAGAAATGACCTCCTGTTTTTTGTCTGCGGATCTGCAGGTAGAACAGACACAGGAACATATTGATAACCACAAGGCATATGTTCAGAGCTGGATTCAGATGATTGAAGACAAGCCGGAAAATCTGGTGAAAGCGATTGCACAGGCAGAAAAAGCTTCACAATATATGGATGAAATGGCAGAACGAGAGAAAGATAAGGCTATTGAAAAGGCAGAAGAACGAACCATGGAAGTGGACGAAAGCTGTATAGAATCCAAAAATCCGATAGAAAAACGGAAAGAAGTAATGAAAGAAACCCCTGTGCAGGATTTTCTGCAGGCATTAAAGATGAAGGACACAAATAAGATGTCTAACATTTTAAAAAGAGAAGAGCTGGAAATTGGCAACGCTGTATTCACTACGAATGAAAGTGCAGTGAAAAGTCAAGAGGTTCAGTTTGGTGATAAGTATAATCGAGTGGTTGCAAGATTTTATAGCACATATGAACCGTTGCAGGTGTTAGAGCCTGAAAAGCCAATTGTATCAAACATTTCTGCAATTGTATATCAGAATGATGTTCCAGTTGCAGTTGGAAATGTAGGTGGAAAAGAAGCAATATCCCTAAAAGAAGCTAAAGAAAACTATGAAGAGGTTAAGGAAACATGGGAAAGGCTTACAGATCAGAAAGGCATTACATGGGATAAAGATTTGCAGAAAGCCATGCAGGATACAATAAATAAAGCCAGAGCTATGCAAAAAGGACAAGAGTTGGAGCGGTAAACGTCAGAGGTAATGATTATGGAATATAGAGGCGTAGAGATTGATGGCAGCATCTTAAAATCAGAAAAAGATGTAGATGAATTTCTGGAAAGATTAACAGTAGATCGATTGAAAGTTGCAACAGAAATATTTGCTTATAAGCCTACAATGGATATGAGTATTTATATTGACGAGCTTTCAGAGAAACTTGTAAATAAGTTTGGATATACTTGGGAGAAGATAGATGAATTGGAAAAATCATGTCTTAAAAATGTAGAAAAGGAAAATTGCGAAACTATTGATCTGTGGAAAGGTTTGGAAAATCAAAATTCATTAGATGAAAATATAGAAAAAGCAATGTTGAAAAACGTAAAAGAAACAAAGAAAATGCAGCAGGAGATGGAACGATAGAAAGATGTTACAGAAGAAAGAAAAAAGCTATAAGCAAACCATGAAATTAAATCGGTTTCTTGCAAATAAATATGTGATTGCAGCAAGATGTATATTTACAGATATTTTTTTCTTTTTATTGGTTTCTTATATAGTGAATATTATATGCAATTTTCCTAAATTGGTTAAGAATCTGGAGCATCCGGAAAAATATATAGGGTTATCCAATCTGATTCCGGATTTCGTAAAAATTAGTACATATCCGATTTTGAAAGTTATATATATCATAGTCGGAGTCGGTTGCTTGCTATGTAATATCGTGATGATATATCAGATACGTTCTGGATTTGCAGAAGAAAATCTTAATGTTGGCCAAAAGGGGGTAGCCAGATGGACAACAAACAAAGAGATAAAAGAGCAGTATCGGGAAATACCGGATAGAGATAAAGAGTTCCCTGGATATGGGGGAACCATTATTTCAAGAATAGGAAAAAATTTATATATTGATCATTCTGTAATCAATAACCTGATTATCGGAATAACCAGATCTGGCAAAGGTGAAATGTTTGTAATTCCATCTATTGACGTATATTCAAGGGCTGAAAAGAAAACGTCCATGATCATTACGGATCCTAAAATGGAATTATATAAATGTTCAAAAGAAACATTGGAGAAAAGAGGGTACATAGTTCATTTATTGAATCTGGATGATCCCTTGCATTCTATGGGATTTAATCCATTGGAGCAGATTAAAGAAGAATATATGAATGGGAATTACGCAGAGGCAGAATTACTGGCACAGGCATTCAGTTATTCTATTTTTAATCCAGATAGCCCGGCAAATACAGATTCTTTCTGGCAGGATACATCTTCTTCATTGTTAACTGCATTGATATTAGCACATGTAGATGATTGCCTGCGAGAACACGAAGAAGAAAAGATAAATATGTATTCAATCATCAATACTTTTACAGAATTAGCCACTATCACAAATGAAAAAAATCCAAATGTAACGGCACTGGATAGTTATTTTGCGCAAAGACCGGCATTGGATCGTGCAAAAATGAAATATGCTGGTATTCAGGTTACCGGAGATCGTACAAAGGGATCAATATTTGCATCCATGCTTACTAAACTTACAATATTTACTTTTGAGAATATTGCAAAAATGACAGCTAAGAGCAGTGTACAGCTAGAAAATATCGGATTTAGTGAAAAACCAATGGCAATATTTTTAGGTATTCCGGATTACGATAAATCGACACATTTCTTGGCAACGGTGTTTATACGTCAATTAACATTTGTGCTGGAAAAGAAAGCTACCAGATCAAAAACTGGTAAATGTGATAGACCGGTGAAGTTCATTTGTGATGAATTTGGAAATTTACCGGCAATAGAAGGTATGGCGAATATTATTACAGTATGCCTTGGAAGGAATATATCATTTGATCTTTATATTCAGGCACATTCACAAATGAAAAAGCTGTATGGTGACGATGCAGAAACATTGATGGGAAACTGCGGAAATCACATATTCATATTAACGAATGATGATGCAACTGCTAAAAACTTTTCTGAAAATCTGGGAAATGAAACGATCGTAGATATCCAAAGATCGGGAGATAAACTGACAATGAAAAAATATTTTTCGGAATCAACAATGGAAAAGCCATTACTTAGCATGAACCAGTTGGAAGAGTTGCAAGAAGGTGAGTGTGTAATTAAGCGTGTGATGAAGCGGCGAGATCTGAAGGGACACAGAATTCGACCGACACCGATTTTTAATTCTGTAGAATCTGGAAAAGTATTTTTGTTCCGTTATGAATATCTGCAAAATACATTTCCAAATCCGGATCAGATTGATATGAATAAAATGAATCCGGAAGACTGCAGTTACATACAACTGGAGAATATTGTATTTGATTACCGAAAAGCATTTGCTCATTTTCAAAATGGTGGGGACAGTCGGTCTGCGGAACCAAAAAAGTTGTCCGAATTGTCAAATTGTGATGAAATCATTCGCTTGACAAAGCATATGTTCGGCATAGATGTAAATACGAATACATTTATTATAGATCTGATAAAAGTAATAAATGATAGTGATGCAAAAAAAGAAGATAAGCAAGCCATGATCAGTATGATCGAGTTCAGTATGGCAGCTTAGAGGAAGGATTTGATTATGCACAGGAAAAAATATTACATAGGTGCAGCGTTGATTGCAGCATTGGTCATTCTGTTTCCAGCAACAGCATTTGCTGTAGACGAAAAAGGCATATTGAAAGTGCTCATGAGGAACAATGATATTCTTGCAATCAACAACATAGTTTCATCAGCAGTCCGGTGGTGTGGATGGTCACTAGTGAAAGG
Organism: Dorea hominis; assembly: GCF_014287705.1. Lineage (NCBI taxonomy): Bacteria > Bacillati > Bacillota > Clostridia > Lachnospirales > Lachnospiraceae > Dorea > Dorea hominis. The sequence continues at coordinate 16,671 of NZ_JACOOY010000022.1, forward strand.
GCTGGCATGGGTTGCCACGAATGCAGCTAATTTATTTGATAATTGCTTTAAATTAGTGGATTTCACAAAGTGGGGGCCGGTAGAAAACTTTATCAAAGCATGGAAACCGGTATTTGTATCATTAGTTTCGCTATCGCTGCTTTTTCTTGGCATTGTACTTATCTTTTGGCATGAAAAGAAACCAAAGTTTGTCATGAATCTGTGCCTGGCGGTATTAATCGTATCGTCTTCCGGCTATCTGATCCAGCAGTTGAATGGCTTTCTTGCTGATGATATGCGTAGTGCAATCGTGAACGATAATGCGGCGGAAAAATCAAAGGGCATTGTATATGACATGGTGGGTTCTTCCGTATTTGACCTTATATATTTAGATGATCACATTAAAGGTGGTCTTATGAATATGACGAAGAAAAATCGGGTTACCTATTCCGATTTTTCAGAAAATGATATGGCAATGATTGATATCAACGAAATAGTGAAGCCTGATGATGTGAAAGAAAGCTCAAAAGATCTGATGTCTCACAGAATCCTATACAGACAGGATAATATCCAGGTAAAAGAAAGTTATAACGGAATTGCCTGGACAGATTTATTAAATGAATACTATTACCGGTATAACATACAGTGGTTTAACTGCATATTAGGGTTATGTTCTCTGATATTGATCTATGTCTGCCTGGCATATAAAGTAGTTCGGATTATATACGAAATCGTGATACAGCGAGTGCTTGCAGTATTATATTCCGCTAATTTATCAAATAGCCAAAAGACGTTAAAAATTATGGATAGCATTAAAGACAGCTACATTACGTTAGTTCTTGTGATGATATGTTTGAAAATATACCTGTTAGCATATAAGTTCATAAATCAGACAGGATTTTCAGGATTCACACAGGCTATGATCCTTCTTTTTATCGCTTTTGCGGTAATTGATGGACCTAATATTATCCAGAAACTTACTGGTATTGATGCAGGATTATCTTCCGGAACCGGAAAAATCATGGCAGGTATTCAGGCTTCCAGAATTGCAGGAATGATGATGAGTAAAGGACTTAGCGGAATGACAAATAGCAGTACTTTGGATAAAGAGAGTCGTACGAATAATACGGATCAGAGCGCAAAGGCAAATATTGCAGAAAATATGAATCAGAAAAATGCGGAAATGCCTGGAGAAGCAAGTACAAATGCAAACGAAACGAATGAAAATCAAAAAGAAGAAAATAGCCAGAATGATGCTGGAAATGCTATGAATTTGCAAAATAACAATACAGATCCGGAAATGGAAAACGCAGTTGATTCCGCAGAGTTAGGAACGGAATCTGCAAATTCTATAGAAAGCTTGAATGGGGCAGATAGCGGAGAAATGACAGGGGCAGAACTTCCGGAGTCTGAAAGTATAGATGCAGAGATCCCGATTTCTAATGACATGATGGATAGTTTGAATGGCGTTGATCCGTTAAATAAAAATGCAAATCTGGAAGATATGAACAAAGAAATCAGCCATCCGGATGAGTTGACAAAAAGAGATATCAATCATAATGGAACGGTAGAGTTTGACGGACAGATTTTTCATCAGACATGGAAAGGTGTGTTAGAAGCAGATTCTTCTAATGGAAAAACGATGGATTCTACAAGTAAGACACAAGGACAGATGGAACAGAAGAAGACAGCTCCAAAGGATATTTTTAATCCATAAAAAAATGGCAGGAAGGAAGAAAGGCAATGCGATATCTGGTAGCAAAAGATATTAAATCCGAAACGAAGGTTTCAAAAAATATTTATATTTACGACTTTTTCTTTATCTTAATATACATGAGTGTATCACTGGTGCTTGCAAATTTAGTGCACCCGTCACTTAAGATTGTTTTTTTCATTTATTCTTTGGGGATGGCTGTGTTCTTAACCGCAAAATCTTACTATAACAAAAAAAGGCGTAATTACGAAAGCGTCATGATTATGCTGCGGAGAGATAAAGAAAGTTATTCCCCGGTCTTGAATAAAAGCCGGAGGCGGGAACGTATAGAGAAGGAAGAGGGATACCAAATGAAGAAAGGAAAAAAGGTAAAAAAAAGTATTCTTGAAAAAATAGATGTTGCAGAGTACCTGGAGGAAGGCTATTACCGGATGAAGGATGGAACTTATATGAATCTTGTTCAGATCAATTCAAAAGACCTGATCAATTCATCGGCGGATGAAGTGGAGTACGATTGCATGAAGTTTGCGAAGTTGTACAAGCTGTTTGAAAATGACTTGAAATTGGTAGTGTTAAATTTCCCTTGCGATACAAAGGAACAGCAGGCTTATCTGCAGCGGAAAATAAACGCAACGAATAATCAAATGTACAGAAAGTTCCTGCAGCAGAAATATGATGAGCTTGTATGGCTGGCGAAAAATAATACAACCAGAGAGTATTATTATATGGTTTATGCGAAAACACAGGAAGAGATGCAAAAAGAGATGTTGACATTGAAATCTACGCTTCATCTTGGAAATGATGGATTATTACTGGAAATACCGGAAGAAAAAAAGCACAAAATATTATACCGCTTATATAATAAAAATTCACTGGTCGCATAGGAGATAAGGATGTTTAGGAAAAAGAAAAAAAAGCAAAAGAAAAATAGTTATGATCCATATTTGATGGAACGAATCCAGCCGCAGGGGGGAGTCACATTTGCGGACAGTCGCTATGTATTAACCGGAAGCGGATATGAGACATGTATACACATATATGAATTTCCGCAGAAACTGGAAGAGTTTTGGTTATCCAAAATTTGTAATATCAATAACACGATCACAACCGTTGATATTGCAACCGATAATATTATCGAGGTGCAGAAGAATATTAACAGGTCAATGAGAGAGCAGCAGAGCCGCTATATGGAAGCGACCGATTTTCAGGAAAAATATAATGCTAAGCAGAGATATCAGGAGATGGAACGACTCTACGATGAAATATCTGCAATGGGTGAAGTAATCAAATTATTACATGTCCGTATTTTTGTGGCAGATCCATCCTGGAATCAGTTGGAAGATAAAGTAAAAAATATCATGGCAAAATTAGAAAGTGGTGGATATAAAACTGCAATTTTCCTGAATGAATCCGAGACAGAGTGGATGTCTGTATTTCGTTCATATAACCGTCAGCAGCAAGAACCTTTCTTTACATATGGACAACCGTTAACTGCAAGTGTTGTGGCGGCCGGAAATCCGTTTCACTACAGCTCCTTAGAAGATCCGACAGGAGATTTTCTGGGACGTACGCCATGTGGTGGAAATGTTTTATTTAACGAATTTACAAAAACAATTACAAGGCTGTACTATAACTCCATTGTTTTCGGAACAATGGGTTCCGGAAAATCTACTCTTTTGAAAAAACGTTTTCTGAGCAATGCGATCAAAGGAAATTATGTACGTACATTTGATATTTCCGGAGAATTTACGATCCTAACCAAAACACTTGGTGGCAAAGTAATTAAACTGGATGGAACAAATGGCGTATTAAATCCATTAGAGGTATTACGTGCGGAAGACAATGAAGGAATCTCCTTTATCCGGCATATCTCTAAGGTTTCCACTTTGTATAAATATCTGGTGGAAGGAAATACAAGCGTAGAAGAAATCGTTGAGTTTGAAGAGCTTTTGAGAGAACTATATAAGAATTTCGGAATGGAATTGAAAAGTGGACAGGCTGTTACCCAGATTACTGGATTGCCGGCGGACAGATATCCGATTTTTTCAGATTTTCTAAAATTTCTTGATAAAAAAATAGAAGAAATGCAGGAAAGTACCTATGTAAATGAAGTAGGGATGGAGCTGATCAAGAAAAAATTAATTTTGGTAGATAAGATCCGGCGTGTGATTGGAAACGTTGTTGAAACATATGGATCCTTATTTGATGGGTATACATCTATTGACAATATATTGGATGAGCAAATCGTAACTTTCGATTTGTCAACCGTAAAAGAAATGAAAGCATCGATTTTTGATGCACAGATTTTTAATATGATCTCTCTGTGCTGGGATAACTGTGTAACGAATGGAAAGTTAATGTCAGAAATGTATCGAAAAGGTGAGATTGAATTAGAAGATATTACCAGTTTCCTGATGATTATTGATGAGAGCCATCGATGGCTGAATGCTAAAAAAAGACACGCGCTGGAATTAATTACCATTTATTTACGAGAGGCAAGAAAATTTTTTGGCGGCATCATGTTGGCAAGCCAGTCCATTCGTGACTATGTTCCGGAAGGATCTGCAGATGAGGCAATCGATGATTTGAAAAAGATTTTTGAATTGACACAGTACAAATTTATATTTCATCAGGATTCCAACACACTGCCGTTACTTGACCGGATATTTGAAAGTACATTGACCAGATCGCAGCGAAATAAGATCCCTAAATTGGAAGTTGGCGAAAATATCTTATGCATTGCATCGGATAAAAATTTGGAGTTCCGCGTGCATCTGACGAAAGAGGAAGAAAAGCTGTTTAACGGAGGCGTTTAGTGGATGTTACAAGGAAGATAAAAAAAACAATATTTATAATAGGAATTGCTGCGTTGGCATTAATGCTGATCGGAGTCACTACAACAACACAGAGTATCGTAATGATTTTAGGTATCATTAATGGAGAAAACGAGAATGGAAATGATGATGTTCAGGATGTAGAAATCGATTTAGATGGGATGCCGCCCTGGGTTACAAATGAAATCTTGGTAACTAGTTTGCAACTGCAGGAAAAATATGGAATCTATGCTAGTGTGACGATCGCGCAGGCTCAGCAGGAAGTTGGCGGTACATGGGATGGAACGTCTCTATACAATACAGCGTCAAAAGAATATAACTTATTCGGACTCAAAGCAACGGGAACTGGAAGTAGCTGGAAGGGTGAAGTCACATGGGATGGAACCAGAGGAGCCACCGGTACATATCGAAAATATACGTCCTACTCGCAAGGACTGAAAGATAGGGCGAGGCTTTTACTTACTTCTTCAGCTTATAAAAAGATAGCAGAAACAGCAAGAAAGAGATCTGGAAGCCAGGCACAGTTAGAAGCATTATCAAAATCTCCATGGTGCGAGAATCAGTATAATACTTTGAATATGTATATGAAAAAATTCAATCTTTCCAGGCTGGATCATATGACTGTGGCAGGATTATCTAATACCGATAGCACCGGAGGCGAATCTACCGGAGGGCAGGATCTGAAGCACGCTACAAAAAAACAGAAAAAGGTATATAACGTAGCCATGCAGGGAAGTTTGTTTGGCTGCCGTGGCGGCCAGTGTCAGAAATGGGTTGCTACGGTATATCAGAAAGCGTTAGGTGGACGGTATAAATCTATATGCTGTGCACACAATGGTTGGATGACATGGGGCGTATCTACTTCGACAAAAAATATTCCGATTGGGGCAACGGTTTATAACAGGGGTTCCGGAAAATCGGGAAGCTGCCACGCATTGCTCGGTCATGTTGGTATATATGTTGGCAACGGCATGGTTGTGTCGAATACCGGTATTTGGAAAAAACAGACATTAACTTCATTTGTGAAAAATGGATGGTTTGGATGGGGTTGGAACGCAGGCGAACCATTGAATTAATAGGTTGCACCAATGGATAGGCTGGTGTATCACACCGTAACCATTTAACGATAGATTCCTTCCGGCTGATCCGGCCGGAAGAGAAAGGAGAAGATGGATGAAATCAAGAAGAATAATAGGAGTATTACTTATTATATTTGCAGTTGTATTGATGGGCATTATCTTTTTTGGAATGCCTGGACAGAGTAAAAAATCAGGAGAAAACGCAAAAATAGAAAAAGTTAAAAAAGAAAAAATACGTACTAATAATGAAGAGAAAAGTGAAGAAGAAAAGACACAACAGGATGAATATCCACAGGAAGAATCAGAATTGAGTGATATTAAATGTGAAATCTGTGATATGCGGACGGAAGTGAAAGAGCAGATAAAAAATTATGCAGCATTTGAAAATGCAATCAAAAACTGGATGCTGATGAATGGATATACAAATGAAAAAATTATATCCAGAAATGATGTGACCACACAATATGATTCGGGGAAAAAATTATATTGGATGATCTTAGAAAAAGGAAACAAATCTTTTTACGTTGTGGAAGATATGCAAAGCGGAACTTGTAAAACCATCGACAAGAAATAAAAATGTAAACAAATGAGGAGTGAGGAAAATGAGACAGATGTATATATGTTGTCCGAGTGACAAGAAACTAGCATGTGAAGCAATTGCCAGAGAAAAATATAAAGATATGAAGATCTGTAAAGATCTAATGATGGCGGATGTGATGTTTGTCGTTGGGCCACCGGAATCCTGGAGTGAAAAAATGTGTCAGGATATGGAGTGGGGACGGACAGTGGAAATGGAATTGAAATACGTTAATGAGAAAATGGTAGATTCGAAATTCTATGAAGCGTTAATTTCTGAAAAAAAGACGGTTCAGATGTTACGCTCAGAGAAAATCTATGATTATGAGAGGGAACGCTAATGGCAAGCGAAAGAAAAAAACGAAACCGTAATATATTTTTCTCAATCGTTCTTTTTCTTTTTATTGGAGGATATACAGTTTTTTTTACATCCAGATTTTGGCTGCGTATTCCGGTTCAGTCTGGAAATGCTACGAAAATAGGTACTACAGTAGATTGGAATGACCGAGAAGTAAAATTGATCAGATGGGAATATTCTAAGCAGCAAAATGAAATGGAAGTGGAACTTGACATTACAAACAAAAGATATGATGGAATTAACCGATACAAGTTTTCGGCAGTGGATCTGAATGGAAATCCTCTATATGTCGATAAGATCATTGAAGAAGATGACTGGATAGTGTTGCAAATAAAAGATCTGCCAAGTCGTTGGTCCGATATCTCACTTCGGATGGACATGCCGAAAGAGAGTGAAGACACGACGTTAAAACTGTATAGCAGCTTACAGGATGTAAAAAAAGTTGGAAAAATTGAGAAGAGATCCCGAACAGAGTATAAAGTCTTGCGCTGTGACAGCCAGATAGCAGATTATAATAAGAAGATTCAAAAAGCGGAACAAAAGCAAGGCAAACTGAATCAGGAAAATCTCCGGATTGATGATAAGATTGCAGAATTAAAAGAAAAGGAAACTTATCAAACAGATGAGGAGAAAGAAAATACAGAGCAATTGATATCCGATGCAGAGAGCCAGAAGCAGATGAACACGGATGAAATGGAAGAATTGAAAAACAAAGTAACGGAATATCAGCAAAGAGTATCTAACATTGAAAAACAGAAAGAGAAAATAGCAAATGAGTAACGTTTATCAGATCATAAAAGAACAGATCCGGATTATTGATTATGCACCACGGCTGGGATTTACTGTGAAACGAAAAGGAAAATATTATAGTTTGAAAGAGCATGACTCTGTGATCATAGATCCGGAAAAAAATTGCTTTTGGCGTAATTCTGTTCCGACTATGGGAACTGCGATTGGGAGAGGCGGATCGATCATTGACTTTGTTCTTGAGTTTACCAATATGGATCTTCATGAAGTATTAAAAGTGCTGACACAGGAGATTGGTGGAGCAGAGCAATTGTCACAGCTTCCGCAATTTGAAATCCGGTCAGCAGATAAAAAAAGGATATTCCGGTTACCGGAGAAAGACCAGCATATGCATAATGTTTTTGCGTATTTGGTTAAGACAAGAAAAATTGCTCCGGATATAGTGCAGGAAATGATTCATAGAAAGCAGTTATATCAGGATGTCCATAAGAACTGTGTGTTTGTCGGATATGACCATGCAGAAAAAGAAAAGCCGGTATTTGCCTGTCTACGCGGAACCAATACATACAGATCTTTTTATGGAGACGTTCCAGGATGTGATTATAAACAGGGAATATATGTAGATAACCAGGCGGCCGCTATATATATCACGGAAAGTATGATTGAGAGCTTATCAGTCATGACGCTTAAGCGAGAACATTGGAAAAATTTCAATTATCTTGCTCTAGCTGGTGTCGGAAAAGTGGAAAGTATATATTCTTATCTGCCGGATAGGAGTATAAAGGAAATCTGGATCGGAACAAATAACGATCACGGTGGAAAGCTGGCTTGTGATCTCCTGAAAAAGATCATAGGAAAGGAAAGACCGGATGTTCAGATTATAGTAGATCTTCCGGAACAGGAAAATGATTGGAACGACTTGCTTAAGAAGAAAGGATAAAGATATGCTTGTTTACGTTGGGAATACAGAAAAAGGCTATTGGACAGAAGATGTAGCGAAAAAACATGGATGGCAGGTAAAATACATAAAATCCAGTTTGCATATAGAAGATCAGGTAAATGATATATTGTCCTGTGAAGGGTGTAAAGTGATTGTGTATGATATTGGTCAATATGCTACTCCGGCAAAAGAAATTGCTGAAGTGATCAAAAAAATACAACTTGCGAATCAGGCATTGCCGGTGATGGATGCGACCGATATTAACAGACAGAGTGATCTGATCATGCATTTAAATTATCAGGGGATTTTTACATGTGTATTTTGTGATCGTTTGGCTGATAAAAAGGAAGAACTGGAAGCGTGCATTGCCGGGAAACGTACAAGACCAGATATGGGACAGAATTTTGAAGATGAAGTTGAAATATCACAGAAAAATAATGATATTGCTAATGCAAAGACTATAGGTGTAGTGGGAGCTATAAAGCGGATGGGAACTACTACGCAAGCTATACAGCTTGTGAAATATCTCATATATAGCGGATACAAGGCTTGTTATATTGAAATGAATGAGCATAAATGGGTAGAAGCACTAGTAGAAGCATATGAAGATGTGGAAGTTGATCCGGTGAATGGAAAGGCGACATATCGGGGAATTGATATGTACTATAAGATGGAAAAACTTCCGGATATTTTGCAGCAAGATTATGATTATTACATATACGATTATGGGGTGTATGATGACCGTGGATTCAATAAAATTTCATTCCTGGAAAAAAATATACAGATCAGCGTTGTCGGCGTTAAGCCTGGGGAATTTGAAAAAACATACATGTTGATTGAAAATAACTTCTATCAAAAAATGGCATACATTTTTAATTTTACATCAGAAGACCGGGAAGAACAGGATGATATTTTAGAATTGATGGGTGATAAAAGGGACAGCACATTCTTTGCGAAAGACTGTAGAGATCCATTTAAATTAACACATCTTGAATTATATCGTGATATATTGGATGATCCGGAACAGAAAAAAGAAAAGAAAGCGAAAAAGAAAAAAGGCTTTTTCAGAAGAGGAAAACATGAGTAAATACAGGAAAAATATAGTGGAAGACATTCAGGCAAAAAATGACTTCCAGGAATCACAGAGAGAGCTGAAGAAAAAGCATCATATAGATGATGCTGAAGAAAAAATTATAGTAGAAAAAAGCAGCGTATTCCGTACGTTGGTAAAAGTGATCGGGACGCTGATCCGGATTGCAGCGACAATAGTGATCGCTGCACTGGCAATAATAGGACTTGCCGGGCTTATATATCCGGCACCACGAACAGAGCTTTTTAAAATCGGAACAGAAATGTATCTGCAGCTTAGTGCATGGATCCCAAAATAGAAAAAGGGGCAAGTCTTGGCGGAGACTTGCCCGAAAGGAAAAATGCTTACGTTATGTACTTATGAAAAAAGATTCTCCCTATGCATCTATATTAATGAAAAAATGTATAGATGTCAATATATAAAATGGAAATTAAGGAGGAGGTGAGCGTATGAGAATCAAATATAGTTTGTTACCCAAATTACGAAATTTAACAAATAAGGAGATGGATTTCTTCCTTTGTATTGCAAAGGTTCAGGATATCAGCGGTAACATTTATGGAGTACACTATAAATATATATGTAAAAAAACTGGCATGTGCAAACAGAGCTTTTATAATTCTCTGCGCTCACTGTCTGAAAAAGGAATTATCACTTATGAAAAGAAGACGGAATCAGATTATGATATCGTCATATTAAGAAATGATTTTTCATATCCGGAATCATTCAAGGAAGGTTATGTGAACCTTCACCGACAGGTATTTCATCAGAAGAAATTCCAAAAGCTGAAGGCAAATGAAAAATATCTCTTAATGGAGCTCCTTAAGCGGACGCATGAAAACCGGAGCAGCTATCAGGTTGGTGTGCATAACTTTTATAAGATATTTCGGGAAATGTTAGGCGTAACCAGTAGAGTATTGCGTTACTATATACATTCCCTGAAAGAGTTCTTTTCTATTGGCATCAAGGATAAAAAATACTATATGACATACCGTCATTCCGTATTTTCACCGATGCAGAAGCAAGGTGTAGAGGAGCAGGAATTTGAGTACTTTGTGGCAACTGAATGTAGAAGAAATCGTTTGCAAAGCACACAGCAGGAGCTGGCTGACACGGCAAACTTATTGAAGCAGTACCGTCCGATGTTAAAAGAGGAAGGAAAGTCGCTAAACGCATTGAAACGGATGTTGGCATCTGCAATCCGGATCAATGGTGAGAACGGTAATCTTCTGAACTGTCGATACGTACATAAAATTTTAAAACAGAGCATTATTGGATAAGCAACAGATCTTTCAGCATAGCTGTCAGGTCTGGTTTAAGTGGAAGAATATGGTCTCCAGGAAAAGGAAAGCTCTGAATCCGGGGAAAACACAAGAAAAATAGCATAGAGTTAATCGTAAAAGCAGCCTATAACGTAATATGGATGCTTTTTCTTTTTATTGAACAGTCCAAAATCATGTACATATTTTAAAGATCGGTCTAAATCCATTCCGGATATCAGAAATTAAGTCTAATCTGATGATCATAAATTGCGGAATCAAGTCTAAAAATGTTCCTGCCATTATTACCAGAAAACCTTATTTATAGGGCGATACAGGGACGTAGAAAAGCAGAGCATATTATTCCTATATGCATATTCATACTATCCTATATATTATATTTATGCTAAATTGGATAAATTTCTTGGGAAAGATACAGATTCATATCTATAAATGGAATGGAATATACACAGAAAGAGATTTCTATAAAAAAGAAAAAGATATGGGACGTTGCTTTACGGTTAAGGAAGACCAATATTTACATATATCTGAAGTTCATTTATACTATATAATATAAATATGAAGGAATAAAAATACATGAGAAAAATAACATTTACATTTGGAAAGAAAAGAAGTTATGAAAGATACTATGAACAGTATATGAATTTAATAGGGATGGACAATTTGGAAAAAAGTAGAAGTTTAATCATTGAAAAGATTAAAAGAACTGCTGCAAAAGCAGGTGGAGATCAGTCCCAACGGGAAAAAGAACGTACAATTGTAGAAACTATGAAAGCGGATATTAAAGGATTTGAAAATTCACTTAATAGAGAGGGTGATATTGCAATTCTAATTGGTGTTGTTACTTTGATATTTACTGCTATTGATATAAAGGCGGAAGGAATATTGAATAAATTGGCAATGATTATAGTTATAATAACTGGTATAATTGATGTTTATATGGGATATCTTATTATTGTTAGAAAAAGAAATGCAGATAAAAGAGGCTTTTTATTATCTATATTGGAAGATTGGAAGTATGATGATGTTAATGAAAAAGAGAATGTAAAAACAGTTAATTTAAATATTGTATGCAAAGTAAAAGGGAAATAAAATATGAAGCATTGGAAGAGAACTATAGTTGCTGAGCTTGCAGAACCGGAAGAAAAGTTATTAGCAGATACCTGTCTGGATGAAGAACCTGAAGTAGAAGAAAGTAAAGATGTTCCGGACGTTCCACCGGAAATGAAACAACGGATTTATGAAGGATTATATGAAATCTTAAAAGATCTGTATCCGGAGGAATTTGAAGATACAGATCCTGAAATGTAAAATTACATAAAGTAGTAATTTAATGTTTCTTGGAAGAGTATGAAATTGGCTAATCTTATACCGGAGCAGTTAGAAAAAATGAAAAAATCGCGCCAAATTTTATGGGTTCTATATATAGCGAAAGCCGGCATTATAGCTGGCTTTTCGTGTATTCTACCTTCCGCCCTCCGCACAGATCGAGTGGCCGGACTCGCTCTGCAAAAGAGCTGTTAAAGAGGATGCAAAAGCAATAGAAGAAAAAGAGGATGAGAAAGTGTAATTCCCTCAACAGAAGAAATTTAATTGAATCAAACAGATGCAAAAGGAACGGTTTAATGCCGTTCTTTTTCATTATAAAAATACATAAAAGAAACAGTCAAAAATAGTCAGATGGCTGCTGGTGAGAATCGGAATGGTAATGATGAAATAGCATTGTTGATCGATTGTGTAAAATGCAGATTTATTTGTGTACCATTCCCAGCACCGCATCCTGCGTTGGTCTGCCCGGCTCCCAGACCACTTGGCGTTGCGGCATATTATTCTGAGGAAAATATGCTGCTGAAAGCACGCCAGAAAAAGGAAGGATGAGATTCCCCTTTTTCCAATCGGTTCCCCCAGGGGAACCCCTTTTTTGTCAGCGTAATTTTGTTGGCTATTCTCTTTCGCTATCTATGTGCTAAGTTCTCCACACGGGTTTGCGAATTTGTATCATAACAGATTCCAGCGCATACGCAAGGTCCACGTTGTTCTCCACCATGCGTATGCGCTGAAACCTGTTCGTGCATGATACACGCAAACCCAGACGTGAGGAGAACTCAAAAAGCACATAGATAAAGAAAGGAGAAAAAGGATGCCAAAATACGCTGACAGAAAAAAAGAACGCTCCCCGCCGGAGTCGAATCTAAAAAGCACATTAAAAATGAAAAAAGTTTCATTTATAGGTTAATCAATAGGTTGTGATAAGCCTTTGCAAATGAGATAATAAGTGTATCACAATTGATGTGCTTGTAAAGACATCAACCGGGCAAGAGGAGAAAGGAGTAGCCATGGAAGAAATGACGAAAGAAGAAATGCAACGGTTTTTAAACCGGGAAGCAGAAAAAGGTTCATCGGAATATGAGGCGTTAAAAGCTTTAGCTGGTATTTTGGGAATCAAATTTCCAGAACTGGAAATAGCTGATAAATAAGCCTTTTGGCTTAGAGAAACCAGAGAGGGTGGGCTTGCCACCGCCCTCCGATAAAAAGATTATAACAAAAAGGAAGATATTTTACAATGGATGAAAGGGGCAGAATGAATTATGAAATGTCCATATTGTGACAAGGAAATGATAGCAGGATACATACAAAGTAGCGGACATATTTACTGGAGTGAGAATATAAGAAAAGTTGTCGGAATACCACCACGAAAGAATGGTATGTGTATCAGTGATAACACGGGTATGGGATCTGGACATATGGCAAAAGCAGGTTGTTGTAAGGAGTGCCGGAAGATTATTATGGATATATAACTATAAATGATCGGAGATGTATTGTTTTTATTCACACAATAATATATAGTGAAATATATATAAATACAATTGATTCATTAATAAAAAAGAAAATATTGAAGGGCGTAAAATGCATAAAAAAAATAAAGCAATTGAAAGTACAATACAGTGGATAAAAGATAATAAATATACGGAAGAAATCATTAGCATTTCTGATGTAGAATTATTATCTGGTCTTAAAAGAGAGGTTATTTCTGAACTTCAAGGAGATTATCCGGTAGATATAATATTTTCTGCTATGCAGAAAGTAGAAGTTACCTACAGAAATAAATATTACGGAGTTATGAAAGCTACTATTGTCGGTGGATTTGATGCTATGAGATATAAATATTCTATGACAGATATGTTTGAAGGTAGTTATCTTAGTAATAGGCTGATAGGTATTGAATTTATTGGAGAAGAAGCTAGAATAACAGACAATGTTAATTTGTAAAAATAGGCGGAGGTATGTTATGAAATTATATGAATTAAAAAAGAATAGCATTGAAATAAAAAAAGAAGATATGACCGTGGGATGTGCAGTTAATGATACAAATGCAAGTCCAGAGCTTATTAAAAAGTTTCGTAACAAGGAAGAAGCTCTGGAAGAGCTGAAAAAATACAATACGGAAATAGATGAGTTTAGCTCCGCAACAGGTACAATGTGCAACGTCACAGAATACTATGTGGAGGAAAATGAATATGATGAAGACGGAGAGTGGAACTCCGGTGGAGACATATGGGAAATCAGTAAATAAGAGGGTGAATCCATGAAAAAACTCAAAGAAGTTAATATTGGAGATAAATTCGGATCATGGACTGTAATAAGCGAGTCTGATAAGACAGATTCGTCTCATAATAAATATTACACGTGCAAATGTGAATGTGGGACAATTAGAGAAATTGTAAGAAACAAATTAACTTCCGGGCATACAAAATCCTGCGGGTGTAAACGGAAAAAAGACATGACAGGTAAAGTTGTAAAAGACTTGTTGTTTATAGAACCTGTGAGAGCAGAAACTTCCGGCAGAATGGTGTGGAAATGCAAATGCTTGAAATGCGGAAGATATTGCGAACGATTAATATCACGCGCTAGAGATGTAGGAACATGTGGTCATCATAATCAAGAGAATGGTAGAACACTGAAGGAGAACACGAAAAAACTTATAAGAGTAGAGAACACATGTGTACAAAGTCTTGCTCAAAGAATGTCAAAAAATAATACATCTGGGATTAAAGGTGTGTCCTGGGATAAGCAGAGAGGCATGTGGAAAGCGCAAATTACATTTAAAGGGAAGAACTACTACCTCGGAAGATACGATAAGAAAGAAGAAGCCGCAGCAGCAAGGAAAGAAGCAGAAAAAGAAGTGTTCTGGCCGATAATAAAAAAATATGGTAAAAAGCAAGAAGAGGCAAGATAAGAATTAAAAGACAAAGAAACATAAGTAGTAACAGATGCAAAAGGAACGGTTTAATGCCGTTCCTTTTGCAATTTAAAAATATGTAAATAGAATATTTCAAATAGCCATGTGGCTGCTGGTGAGAATCGGAATGGTAATGATGGAATAGCATTGTTGATCAATCGTGTAAAATGCTGATTTATTTGTGTCCCATTCCCGGCACCACATCCTGTGTTGGTCTGCCCGGCTCCCAGACCACTTGGCGTTGCAGCATATTATTCTGAGGAAAATATGCTGCTGAAAGCACGCCAGAAAAAGGAAGAATGGGAGTCCCCTTTTGCCGATCGGTTCCCCCAGGGGAACCCCTTTTTTCGTCAGCGTAAATTCGTTGGCTATTCTCTTTCGCTATCTATGTGCTAAGTTCTCCACACGGGTTTGCGAATTTGTATCATAACAGATTCCAGCGCATACGCAAGGTCCACTTTGTTCTCCACCATGCGTATGCGCTGAAACCTGTTCGTGCATGATACACGCAAACCCAGACGTGAGGAAAACTCAAAAAGCACATAGATAAAGAAAGGAGAAAAAGGATGCCCAAATACGCTGACAGAAAAAAAGAACGCTCCCCACCGGAGTCGAATCTAAAAAGCACATTAAAAAAATAATTTTGAAAAAGGAGATTTTATTATGACAAGAGAAATGCTGAAAGAAGAATTAGGAAAAAGAGGTTTAAAATTTATTGAAAAAGAAGTGGTGAAAAACGGAGAAATGTTACACGCATTTGAGTTTGAAACCAAAGAAAAGGATGGGTATGGAGTAGCTGTGTTGCTGTATCCAGATGAACTTATTGCCATAGCTGAAATGCGTGGAGATAAAATGGATAGGGTTGTTGATGAAATTATTGAAGCTGTCAGTGATGAAAATATTCCAAAAGAAATTAGTTCTTTTTTGAACAAGGAAGATATTTTAAAACATTTGTATATCGAAGTAGAAAAAGTAAATAACAATGCGCTGGATGAAATCAGAAGAAAATGCGAATATTGTGAGGAAATCGAAAGCTTCCTTGTTAGAAGAGTAGTTGAAAATGATTCCTTGTATATGGAGACGAAATTAAAAAGAGGTATGCTGGAGCAGTTTAAAATTGATGAAGAAATGGCATGGAAAATGGCAGAAAAGAATACATTTGCAGAAGGACAGATTTTGAAAGTTTCATTTGGAGACAATACAATGTTAGTTGCAACAAATGAACATGGAAATAAGGGGGCTGTCCAGTTCCTTAATAAAGAAATGATGAATGAAATTAAAAAGGAATATGCGGTTGAAAACCTTGTAATCTTGCCAAGTTCTATTCATGAATGTATCGTTGTTCCGAAAACAGAGGATACGGATTTGGGTGATTTATCCAGAATGGTTCGTGATGTCAATGTAAGTACAGTAGCCGAAAGAGAGCAGTTGGCGAACAGAGCATTTATTATCTAAGAAAAATGGAAATATAAATTTCCAACACATAAAAACATAGCAGAGAAAGAATCTGCTGAAAAAAAGTAAGGTGTCAGCAATGACACCTTATGAAAAAGAAGTATTTTTCAGAGTGGTCGAAAGACCACTCTTTTTCTTTGAAAGAAATAATTTTAGGGTGTCATTCCTGACACCCTAAGTAGAAAAAGTATTCAGAGCAACTGAAGCATATCGGAGCAGTAAAGCGGAGAAAGAAAATAAATTTTCTTTTTTTATTGAAAAAAGTAGAACTTCGGAGAAGTAAAGAGCAGTAAAGCGGAGAAAGAAAATAAATTTTCTTTTTTTATTGAAAAAAGTAGAACTTCGGAGAAGTAAAGAGCATAAGAGGAATCTGACATCAACTTACGTTGATGGTTAGGCAAAGCCTAACGATTCCATGCTCTCAAATATAAAAAGTGTGGTGACAAAAATGTATTGATAACTATATAATAAAAAGATATAATAACATATATAAAAATATGGAGGAAACAAAATAATGAACATATCAGTGCGTGGATTAGATGCGGCAGTCGTTAAGAAAATTGATGAACTTGCCAGGAAGAACAAAGTGAGCCGGGAGGAATATATCCGGAGGTATTTGACAAAAGTATCTGAGCTGGAAGATATCCAGAACATCGATGAAAAATATCATAATCTAGTAGATGCTGTAGTTGATCGACTGGAACAGGCAAATGACATTATCGAATCCAATACTCTTGCGTTGGAGAAGATTAGTGAAAAGCTGAAATAATGAAGGAACATAGTTAGGTGTCATTCCTGACACCTAACTCGAAAATTTAATAAAGGAAGAAAATTCATATGAGGAAGAAATCATTTTATATAGCAGAAGAAAACGAAAAGATCTTAAATGAACTGCAAGCGAAATTGGGTTTTACTACATCCAGCCAGGTTATTAATTATCTGCTCTCAAAAGAGAATGAAGCGTGGGAAGAAAAGATTGCAATTGCTGTGAGAAAGGAGTTGGAACAAAATTATCTTCAGAAAGAACGTATGAAATGGGCAGTACAAACAGCGGAACAAAATTCTATAGTGCTACTGGATGCTGTGAATACGATTTTACACAGTAAACAATTGTCTACTTGTATTGGATGTGATTTTGCGCCATCTCCGGTGATTTCGCAATCGAGAAAAAACTTGAAAGATAAAATACAGCATTTCAAGCAGAAAAGTGATGAAAGAAAACGATTGAAAAAATAAGGTGTCATTCCTGACACCTAAGAGGAAGAAGGAACTAGGTGTCATTCCTGACACCTAAGAGGAAGAAGCGACAGGGTGTCATTCCTGATACCTAAGAGGAAAAAGTGACAGGGTGTCATTCCTGACACCTAAAAGGAAGAAGTAGCAGGGTGTCATTCCTGACACCTAAGAGGAAGAAGGAACTAGGTGTCATTCCTGACACCTAAAAGGAAGAAGCAGGAGGGTGTCATTCCTGACACCTAAGAGGAGAAGTGACAGGGTGTCATTCCTGACACCTAAGAGGAAGAAGTGACAGGGTGTCATTCCTGACACCTAGAGGAAGGAGGAACTAGGTGTCATTCCTGACACCTAAATGGGATGGGAAACATCAAAGCAGGAGTAATAGTAAAAAATCGGTTCTGTAAACCAAGCAGTAGTAAGTATAACCAGTATATTAATTATATGGACCGCCCAGAAGCAGTAAGAACAGAGCATACGATGGAGTATGATCTTTATGCGGATTATATGGGAAATCCAGAAAAAACTACAGGATTATTTACCGCTGAAAAGAATAGGTTGACAGAAGCGGAATCTAAAGAGATGAAAAAAAGATTTGCGGCAGCGCAGGAAAAAGGATCACTGATGTGGCAGACGGTGATTTC
Source organism: Dorea hominis (assembly GCF_014287705.1). NCBI lineage: Bacteria > Bacillati > Bacillota > Clostridia > Lachnospirales > Lachnospiraceae > Dorea > Dorea hominis. The sequence goes on from NZ_JACOOY010000022.1 coordinate 34,837, forward strand.
CTTTGATAACAGTTGGTTAAAAGAAAATGGATTGTTGCACGATGGGATACTGGATGAAAAAAAGATATATGAAGTAACCAGGAAAGGAATGCGGAAGATGCTGCAAAAAGAAGGATTGGAAAATGCGATATGGAGTGGCTCTATTCATTACAATACAGATAATATCCATATCCATGTTGCTACAGTAGAACCAGATCCTATGCGGAAAGTGAAAGAGTATCAGGAGTATGAATGGAAAGAAGAAAACGGAAAAAAGGTGAAAGCTCCGGTAAGGAATAAAAACGGAAAACTGGTAAGCAGTCAGGAAATGGTTGGAAGATTTAAGTTAAGCAGTATTGAAGCCTGTAAAAGTACGATCGCAAATGAAATTATAAAAAGCAGGGATATCAATCATAAAATTAATGAGATCATACGTGGGACGATCATTAAGCAGAAAAAAGATCATTCACTTGCAGAGGATAAAGAACTGGCACACGCATTTTTTCAGTTATATAAAAAGTTGCCGGAATGTGATAAAAAGATGTGGAATTACAGTACGAATCTTATGAAAAGCATTCGACCTGATATTGATGAATTGAGCCGTAGATATATTGATCAGTATCATAAAAATGATTTTCAAAAATTAGTGTCAGAATTAAAAATGCAAAGTCTGAAATATCAAGAGGCATATTCGACAAAAGGAAATCCGGAAGAATATGTAAATAACAAAATAAAGGATTTATACAAGAAACTTGGAAATTGCATCTTAAAAGAATTGCGAGAATATGACAATGAAATAAGAAGTAATGCGGAACAGGAATACAGAGCAGCGGAGCAGGCAGAGGAACAGGGACGAAAAGAAAAATTACCTGAGCCGGAGCTGGAAGATAACTGGTGTCCTGTGGAGGAAGACTGGAAGTATTCTGATCAGGTGGAATCAAGCAGAGGAGTAGTATGGTCCAATATTTACAAAAAAGCAAAAGAACTGATTTATGAAAAAGAAAAATTTGTAAGTGGAATCCGGCTGCTGGAGCAGGAGCCGGAAAATGCATTGGCATTGTATGAGCTGGGGACTTGCTATAATTACGGTCGTGGTGTTGAGGCGGATGAAGAAAAAGCGGGGGAATATTTCAAAGGATCCCTGCAAATATTTCAAGATGTTTATGAGAGCTTAACCAGTTTAGAAAAAGATAAATTTTTAAGACAATATGTACCATATCGAATTGCCAAGCAGTATGCATATGGACAGGGCGTTGATAAAGACTATGAACAGGCAAGAAAGTATTATGAAGAAGCTGCAGGAGAAGGGAATATTTATGCCATGTACTCACTTGGAAATATTTATTATTACGGGCAAGATGTAGAGGTTAGTTATGATCAGGCAATACAGTATTTTAATAAATCTGCAATTGGTGGTAATGCGTATGCAGCGTATCGATTAGCCAGTATGTATGAGAAAGGTGTTGGAGCAGCGGTGGATCAGGAAAAAGCGCAGAAATATTACCGGGATGCATACGAAGGATTTTCCAAAATGCTTTCAAAAAGCAGTGATGATATGTTGGGATATAAAATTGCCATGATGGAATTAAAGGGGCAGGGAACGGAGAAAAATATAGAATTTGCAGAAGCACATTTGAAAAAAGCAGTAAAAAAGAAAAACTATTATGCGATGTATCAATTGGCAAAGATTAATCTGGAAAATGGAGATATTGAAAGTCTTAAAGAGTCAGAAAAACTTTTGATGAAAGCAGCGGAAAGATTTGATTATGCACAGTATGCATTAGGAGATATTTATACGGACAAAGAAAGCCCGTTGTATCAGATGGAGAAAGGTATTAAGTGGCTGGAAAAGGCAAGGAATAACGGAAATGAATATGCATCCTATAAACTTGGAAAAATCTATTCAGATATGCATTCGGAATATTATGATCTGCATAAGTCAATCGGTTATCTGGAAGGAAGTACAGAGAATAACTATGTGAAGGAGCTTCTTGGAAAATGTTATTTAAAATTGCCGGAGAAAGAACAGCAGCGGAAAGGTGTGGATATATTAAGAGATGCTATGGAAAAGGGAGCTTCCGAATCAACACAGTATGTGCTGGGAAAATATCTGGCATATCAAGGAGAACAAAAGAGTGAGATAAAAGAGGGGATGCAGATGCTGACGGAGCTTGCAGAAAATAATTATGAATATGCACAAGTGTCACTGGGAATTTTTTATATGAAGAAAGAGCCTGGCGAACAGAATTTTGAGTTAAGCAAATATTGGTTGGGAAAGGCAAAGGATCAGGGCAATGCATTTGCAGAGGAAATATTAAAAAACGTGGAAATGCGTACAGCTATGTATGCTGGGAAAAAAAGAAGCAGTGTAAGGTTGGAGTATATTAGGTATGGATCGGCATTAAACAAGGCAATCGTTTCTTTGAAAAGATCTATGAATAATGAGTATGAGCAGCGACAGAACGAATGGGAACATGAGCTGCTGACACGATTACCGGAGAAAGAACAGGAGTATGAGAGGTAAATCTACTTGACAATATTATATATATAATATATTATACTATATAATCAATATAAAATAAAATCGGAGGAAAACAAATGGAAAATTTGATTTTTTTTAATAACAAAGGTGGCGTGGGAAAAACGGCGAGTGTAACAACAATTGCTCATATTTTAGCGACAGAATTTCAAAAAAAGGTCTTATTGATTGATCTGGATCCGCAGATGAATACAACCTGTTTATATAGCGAAGTAGATTTTTTACAATTATTTGCCAAGGTATATAACGGTGAAAATGTACATACGCCGGGAAGTAAATCTGTGGAAGATCTTTTGATGGATCGTGAAATGGATATTCACGATGCAATTAAGAAAACAGAATATGAGAACCTGGATATCATTCCCAGTTATCTGACGTTATCAGAAACAGAGGAACGGATGAAAGCCGATGTAAAAACGCCGCAGCAGTTTCGGTTACAGAAACACTTAAAAGCAGTGCAAAATGAATACGATTATTGTATAATGGATAGTAGTCCATCGGTTTCGATTGTCAATATAAATGGCTTAGCGGCTGCTGACCGGGTGTACCTTCCGGTAAGATGTGATGGCGGCAGCTTACTAGGTGTAGCAATTACCATGAATCTGGTACAGACAGTGCAGGAATATAATCCGCGTCTTAAGATTGGCGGTATATTTTTCACACAATGGAATGGACGAAAAAATGTTTCTAAAACAGTTTATGAATTGTTACAGGAGGCATTTGGAAATTATATCCTTCCGACAAATATTAGTGTAACGAAAAATATTGAAGAAGGATCACTGGTTCAAAAACCGTTATTGGCATATGATAATGGTAAAGAAAAATGCCGGGCAACAAAAGAGTACATGCAATTAACAAAATATATAATGGGAGTGAAGGAAGATGCCAAAGTTTAATAAAGAGTTATTCAGAGGGTTAGACAGCCTTAAAGCTGAACAGACAGAAGAACCTACGCTTAAAGTAGGAGCTGGATTATTAAATGATAAATCAAAGAATGATTTAAAGATATCGTATCTTAATAGAGACGATATTGAAAAAAATGAAATGAATAAGTACAGTATAGCCGAAATTAACAGCCTTGCATGGTCGCTCGACCATACCGGACTAATTCAGCCATTGCATGTAAAAGCAATGGAGAACGGAAAATATAAATTGTTAGGTGGAGAAAGAAGACTGACAGCGATTGACCAATTGATTGCAGATCCGGAAAATACAAAATGGACACAGGACAGCCTTATCCCGTGTGTAGTAAAAGATCCAGAAGAGATAGATCTTCCACTTAGTAGTAAAAATAAGGAAAGGCTTTCGATTATTACGACAAATAAGGAAGCAAGGAATTACACAGATGCGGATCGAATGATGGAGATCCGTGAATGGAAAGAGATTATTCAGGAGTTAAGAGAGAATGGAGTAGAGAGTATTCCTTTTGCCAGCAAAGATGGAGCAGAAGATGAATTGATGATCAAAGGTGAAAAAACAAGAGACATTCTTGTGCAAACAACCGGTATGAGCAGTGGGACAATAAATAAATTCGAAAACGTTGAAAAGCACGCATCTGATGAACTAAAAGAAGCAATATTGCTCGGGAAAACAACCATCAATACGGCAGATGAGATTGTAAAAAAGATGGATAAGGATGAGCAGAGAGACTATCTGAAAGAAGCAGAAAAAACAGGGAAAGATATAACACCGTCAGGAGTAATGGAAAAGAAAGAAGAAAAAATAGCAGATAACCCGAATGCGGTATCTTTAGAACGTTTCAAAAAAGATGTGAAAGGAATTACAAAAAGTCTGAAAAAGCAGTATGTTTATTTGACGAAAGAAGAGAAAATGCGTTATGATGAATGTATAGAGATATTAAGAACTTTACTGAATAAGGAGTAGCGCAGCATGGAAAAAGTACAGACCAGTTTTTATATAACGAAAGAAATCAAGGATTTGGTGAAATTTCTTTCCAAGCGAGAGGAAATCACAAAGACGGTTTTTTATAGAAGAGCAATAAGAAATTTTTTCTCTGTAAATTCAAAGATTGATCCAAGAGTAATGCTTACGGAAAGAAGCAATCCGGATTATATAAGACGGGATGTGCTGGAAACAATGATATTTGATGAAGATCAAATATCATTAATAGAAGAAAAAGCCGAAAGGTTGGGATGTAGTAAAAGCTGTGTAATCTTTCAGGCTTTGATCGATTATTGTGCACTACTATTGACCGTAGATGCTTCAGGCGTTGAAATAAAAGAAACGAAAGACTATTATTAAAAATTATTTAGGTGTCATTCCTGACACCTAAAGTAAAAATGAAAACAGGGTGTCAGGAATGACACCTAAACAAGATGTGGGAAAGGAGAATGCCAAGATGAAAAACTATTACAGCACGATAGATAATATAGTACTTACATTTTCTGATATCGAAGAAGATAGTACTGGGTTTGAGACAATTACCTTTCGCTTTGAACGACCAAATGATAAAGGTTTTGATTTTGCAGAAGGAAAACTCCCGGAAAATCAGATTTATAAATCTTATGGATTTTCGGAAGATGAGATGATGCAGATGCAGCAATATCTTAGAAATAACAGTTTTATCATATGGGAGATCGCCAGAGAAAGAGGGGAAAAACAAAGTGCCTAAAGCGTTATTGGATTTTTTGGGATATACATTTTATTTTTACTCAAATGAAAACGGTGAACCGATTCATATACATGTATCGAAAGGGAGACCATCTGAAAATTCTGCAAAATTTTGGATAAAAAGAGATGGCGTTATATTAGAACATAATAAGGGAAATATTCCTAAAAGTGATCTGAAGAAAATTCAAAAGTATATATGTGCGAATAGAGCGGATATTGTGAACCGTTGGTATGAGTATTTTGGATTTTAAAAGAATTAGGTGTCATTCCTGACACCTAAAGTAAAAATGAAAATAGGGTGTCATTCCTGACACCTAACACAAGATGAGGTGAAAAGCTATGAAGAAAAAATGGATCGCAGCAGTTGTTGGTTTAGTTGTTGTTTTGGGTGCTAGTATAGGCATATATAAATATAATGCATATGCTGCAAAAGAGAAAAATTATGTGGTGGAGTATGGAGATAAATTAAGTACGGATCCGGCAGATTATATTGCCGGAAATGAAACAGCATTAGAGAATACAAAGTTGGATCTGTCCAGAGTAGATACATCAAAAGTAGGAACTTATCAGGCATATGCAACCTACAAAGATAAAACGGTACAGTTTAAAGTAAAAGTACAGGACAGCAAAAATCCGGAAATCACATTAAATGATGTAGCAGCAAATATCATTGTGAACCGGGATGCGAAAGCATCTGATCTGGTAAAGAGTGTGACGGATAAATCTGGTATTAAGAGCATCCAGTTTTCCAGATGTGATATTAAAAAAGAAGATGTAAATGACTTAAGCAAATATACATTGAGTTTTCCGAAAGCCGGAGAGAACAAAATTGAAGTTGTGGCAGAAGATAATAACGGCAATCAGAGTATGAAAGAAGTCACTGTTAAAGTGACGGAAGATTATCTGAAGCATGTAAAGGGCTTCCGAAATTTCAAAGTAATCAAAGGAAATAAAGCAGACTGGATGAAAGGGATCAAAAAAGATAAACTGATCAAAAGTATTCAGGCAGACGATTCCAAGGTGAAGCTGAAAAAGGTTGGAAAATATAAACTGGTATATAAGATTACCGGATCAAACGATACAGTTGTTACAAAGACTGTGAAAGTAACAGTAAAGAATAAACCGGTAACTACGGTCGCAAGATCAAATAGCTATAGTAATAGCACCGGTACAACCGGCAGATCATATCGTTCCGGATCAACATCCTCTTCCTACGGCAAAAGGAGCAGCACTGGCTCAACGAGAAGAAGTAGTAGAAAAAGTAATAGTGGGAGAAAAAGCAGTAAAGGAACATATGATGATTTGAAGCCAGGACAAAGTTGGAACATTAAGTACAGGGAACGCAATGTTGATATTGGTAATGGAAGTACTGCTGATAGTTTTGACTGGTAGAAGAATAAAAATTTAGGTGTCATTCTTGACACCTAAATTTTAAAACTATATTATATATAAAAATAAATGTTTGAAAAATAGGGTGTCATTCCTGACACCTAAATTTTGAAGTGATATTATATATAAAAATAAATGCTTGCACGGAGAAATGACAGAATTGAGAAAGAAAAGAATTACATCATATTACATAACAGAAACACTAAAAGAACTTATAAGTTATCTGATTCAAATGGAAGAGATTAGCAAAATTGTATTTCTGGATCGGGCAGTATCGTACTTTTTTGAAGTGGATCCAGTTATGTAATATGATGTAATTCTTTTCTTTCTCAATTCTGTCATTTCT
>NZ_JACOOY010000023.1:0-39634 GCF_014287705.1 Dorea hominis
CGTTCTTCCAGAATTGCTTCAAATACATAATCCGGTATTGGAAGTTCACGCACACCAGCAGGTGTTTTTGTTTTAATTTCCTGCTTTGTCAGCATCTTAGGTGCACAGTCTTCTGCTTTTGGATACTTCTGTTTAAAGAAACGAATCACATTTTCTGCCATTTCATAATGGTAAAATGGAACTAATTGTTCATGTGAAAAATACAGTTCTCTTTGTCCGTCTGGTATTTTTTTTAATACCAATTTACATTCAATACCCATTGCATTTAAAAAATCTTCAAAATCCTTCAGATGTTCCGGATTTTCCAGACTATCATAAAAACCTTGATTCAGTCTTCCAAAGCGATACTGCATCCCATTTCCTACTGTAATCATCATCATTCTTCTAACATAATTCGATAACCGGATAAGAGCTGAATCATTTTTCAAAGCCATATTACTAATCAGCCATCTCAAAAATGGAAGTTTTGGTTCACTGATTTCATCATCTTTTCCAACTTCCAGAGATTGTAAATAGCGCTCTATATTGGCAGTTTCTGCATCAATATAATCTAAATTATCAAAATTATATTCTCGCAAACCAAAATTACATTTAAAAATGATTTTTCCATTTACAGATAATTCTTCTTCACGTAATTCCTGATTTGATAATCTCGAATATTTGTAACTTAATTCTGTATCTTCAAATCTGAATTCATATTAAAACATTGCTGCATCTTCTTTGGAATCCGCGTTGAGTAAAATTCCATTACTCGCATATCTTGTTCCGCCAAACATTGTTGAACCAATATCAAGAATTGCTCTTCCAAGGTTCGTCTTGCCAGTCGCATTACGTCCATAAATCAACATTTTGCCGATGATAGCATCTGAAAGACAAGCTCTCTATTGGCATTATACATTCTAATCCACTTTCTTAAAAGACCGGAAGAGATATCATATTTTATTTCTAAATCAATGGAAGAGCCGTCACCTCTTACATATTCCTCAACCACTTTCATTTTAAATTCTTTCGAATAAGACCCATTTCGCATTTTTTTGAAAAACCGGCAAGTCCATGTTTGTTATAAATCAAGGCCCAGTCCTGAATGGTTCTTGAAGAAATACATAGTTCTCCACATATCTGTGTTCTAGATTTATTTTCTTCAAGATAATCTATAACAGCCTGTTCTTTTTCTTCCGGTGTAAACTTTGCTTTTCTGGACATGAAAAATACCTCCAAAGTAACAGATTTTTATATTTAATCTGTCTACTTTAGAGGTATCATATCAAACAGCAGGTGGTTTATTTGTTTTCCAAAGTTCCGTTTTTCGGATCAACGAAAAACTCCACAATGTAAAACAGGGCTTTGCCCTAACAAATAAAAAGATACCCGGAAACTTTTACATTTCCGGATATCCTGTCTTATATCTTATATTATTTTACATCTTAGCCGAAAGACTGCTCTGTACGGTTGATGATCTCATCCTGTAACGGTTTGCTTAAGTTACGGAAGAAGTCACTGTATCCGGCTACACGAACGATCAGGTCGCGGTAGTCATCCGGATGTTTCTGTGCTTCGATCAATGTCTGTCTGTCAATGACATTGAACTGGATATGATGTCCGTCCATTGCGAAATAGCTACGGATCAGGCTGGACATGTTCTCAAGTCCTTTTTCTCCTGCTACAACATCCGGAGTAAATTTCTGGTTCAGAAGAGTTCCTGCTGTTGCAAGGTGATCCATCTTTGAGCAGGATTTGATAACTGCTGTAGGACCGTTTGTATCAGCGGATTTCTCCGGTGAGATACCTTCAGATACCGGAACATTTGCTTTTCTTCCGTTAGCAGTTGCTCCGATTACTTCTCCGAAGTAAACGTGGCATGTTGTCGGGAGCATATCTACTCCGTATTTTCCGCCTCTCATAGTCGGACGTCCTGTAATCAAATCATGGTACAGGTTAAATACATCCTGCATGATAGAATCTGCATAGTCATCATCATTGCCATACTTCGGTGTCTTATCATGTACCATACGATAAATTGCATCGTATCCTTCAAAGTTATGATCCATCGCTTCGATCAGTTCTTCCATTGTGAAGTTTTTCTTATCGAATACGTTATATTTAATTGCTGTGATACAATCTGTAACAGTTCCGATACCTACACCCTGGATATAGTTTGTATTGTATCTTGCTCCACCTGCATTGTAATCTTTTGCATTGCTGATACAGTCGTTTGTTACAACTGAAAGGCACGGTGCAGGCATGTTCTCTGCATATAATTTCTCGATTACATTATTTCCACGTACTTTGATATCGATGAAATGTTTCAGCTGTTTCTGGAATGCATCCCATAATTCTTCATATGTCTTGAAGTCTTTTGCATAACCAAGTTTCAGACCGAGCTGTTTGCCGGATTCATTGTCAAATCCATTGTAAAGTGTAAGTTGGAATACTTTCGGGATGTTCAGATATCCGGTCAGGATATATGCTTCACTTCCCCATGCTCCTGTCTCAACGCATCCTGAAGATCCGCCGCGGCGTGCATCTTCCAGTGATTTACCTGCATTGATAAGCTCCATTGTCTGTGCTTCTGTATTGTAGAATGCCGGCTGTCCCCATCCTTTTCTTGAGATCTCGCATGCTCTCTTTAAGAAACGTGCCGGTGTCTTCTTGCTGATTGTTACGTTAGAGTTTGGCTGAACCAGTTTCATCTCGTCCATACAGTCAAGGATCAGATAGCTGACTGCGTTAACTCCATCGCGTCCGTCCGGCGTCACACCACCTGTATTGATATTTGCAAAATCTGTGTATGTAGCACTTTCTTTTAGTGTGATACCTACTTTTACCGGTGCCGGCTGGTTGTAGAATTTCACCCATAAGCACTCTAACAGCTCTTTTGCTCTATCATCATCCAGAATTCCTGCTTCCGTATCTGCCTCGTAGTATTTGATCAGATGCTGGTCAAGACGTCCCGGGCTGAATGCATCCCATGGGTTCAGCTCTGTTGTAACTGCCAGATGTGTGAACCAGTATAACTGGATTGCCTGCCAGTATGTCTTTGGTGCATGTGCAGGAACAACTTCCAAGTTGGCTGCGATCTGTTTTAATTCTTCTTTACGAACCGGATCAGCTTCTTTCTCAGCCATCTCCAGTGCTAATTCATGATATCTCTCGCCAAGGATGATCACTGCGTCGCAGGAAATATCCATAGCTTTTAACTCTTCCATCTTGTCGTATGCTTCCGGATCATTTAAGAAATCAAGCGAATCCATTGTCTTCTTGATTTTCTCTTTGTAATCCATATATCCGGTTGTAAATACCTGTTCTCCACCACATGTATGTCCCGGTCCTCTCTGCTCCATGAACTCGGTGAACATACCTGCTGAATAGCAGTCATTCCACTCCGGAGTCATAGTTGCAAGAAGTTTTTCTCTCATGCTGCGTCCCTGCCAGAATGGGATGATCTCCTCTGCCTGAAGCTTTCTGTCTTCTTCTGTTGTATGGAAAGATACAAGGTCACGCTCGCTCATAACTGTCATATCTTCTACGCTGTGGCAACAAAGTTCCGGGAATGTCGGAGATGCCTGCGGGTCTTTTCCTTTTTCACCTACGATCAGTTCTCCATCACCCAGATATAATGTCTTCTTGGAGAAATACTCTTTTAATACCATAGATCTCATTACAGGAATAGAATATTTTCCATCATTCTCTCTGTAAAAATCTGTCTCGATCTTCGCTCTCTCCAAGTCGATATGTACCGGTGTTGTTACACTCAGTTCTCTCAGTTTCTGAATTCTTTCATTCATGCCTCTTTTTGCCATTGTTTTAACCTCCTATTCTGGTATTTGAGAAGCCTTCATCCTGGAAAAGTTTTACAAAACCTTCCATCTCTTCATTTGTTGGTGCCGTTAAATCAGTTCCTTTATATTCCATATCCAGTTTTGGATACTTGCTGCTTCCTGTATTATGGTACGGCAACAAATTCACCTGTGCCGGATGGATATTGTGTTCTTTTAAGAACTGAATGGTTGCCTTCATATTCTCATCATTGCCATTCACTTCTTTGACTGTCGGAATACGGATGTAAATCCTTGCTCCTGCATCCGATAATTTCACAAGGTTCTCAAGAATCAGTCTGTTATCTACGCCTATGTACTTCTTGTGAAGCTCCGGATTCATCACTTTCACATCATATAAAAATGTATCTACATACGGTAAAACCGCTTCAAATTTATCATACGGCACATATCCGCACGTATCAATTGTTAAAGAAATCTCTTCCTTCTTAAGTGCTTTGGCAATTTCCAGCACATACTCCGTAGACATTGCCATAACTTCTCCGCCGGAAAGAGTAACACCGCCGCCGGATTGCTCGTAGAACATCAGATCCTTCATCAGTTCTTTTACCAGTTCTTTTACCGGATACTCTTCTCCCACTGTCTCACGGATTCCTTCCGGGCAGTAATTCTCACACTTTCCGCAAAGATTACACAGAGATTTGTCAAGAACCGGTTTTCCCTCCGTCATTGAAATCGCGCTCTGCGGACAGACTTTTGCACAGGCTCCGCATCCAATGCATTTTTCCTTATCGTACTGAAGTTCTCTTTCAAATCGCTGCGTCTCCGGATTGTGACACCAGACACATTTCAGTGGGCATCCCTTAAAAAAAACGGTAGTACGAATTCCATCTCCGTCATGAATAGAATACTTCTGGATATTCGTAATATAATTCATGATCTTACTCCTTCCCGTTACTTTTGTTTTACTGTTAGACTTTTGTTTGTACTTTAGTCTAATAATAACAAAGAAAGAGAAGTTTGTCAATCTGTTATCAAACTTCTCTTTCCTTATTCTCTTATTCTTCGCGCTGTCTCCATGCCGTTTAATTCTTTCATGTAGGTGTCAAGAAACAGCAGTTCCATAGCAGTACTGTATTCAAAAGGTTTCTTTCAATCTCTACATCTTCACAGATGACAATTTCTCTCATCCATTACTCCTCTTCATTCTTCTCCATAAATTCCGTCTCAACCAGCTCCCATATCTCATCTCTTCCCTGCTTCGTCACAGATGAAAATGGAATAACAATCGTTCCCGGAAGCAGATTTAATCCTTGGCGAATTGCTTTGATCTGCTTTTGTACCTGGCTGCGCTTGATCTTATCTAATTTAGTCGCGATAATGATCGGATTGAATCCCTGCTCCACGATCCAACTGTACATCAGTTTGTCGTTCGCAGACGGATCATGCCGGATATCAATCAGAAGAAAGACTGCCTTCAACTGTTCCGATCCATGGAGATACCGCTCAATGAGCTGACCCCATTTCGCTTTTTCCTGCTCAGATACTTTTGCATATCCATATCCCGGAAGATCTACCAGATATAATTCTTCATTAATATTGTAAAAATTAATCGTCTGTGTCTTTCCTGGTGTCGCGGAAATACGCGCAAATGATTTCCGATTCATGAGAGCATTAATGAGGGATGATTTTCCAACATTTGATTTTCCTGCAAATGCAATTTCCGGATGTTCATTTTCCGGTAATTTACTTGTAATTCCACATACTGTTTCCAGATTCAGGCTTCTTATAACCATATTCTTTTCCCCCTTTTAACGCTTTAATGCAAGCTTCAATACTTCATCCATATGAGAAACCGGAATGATCTCCAGTCCTTTTGTAATCTCTGTTGATATCTCTTCTACATCCGCTTTATTTTCCTTTGGAACAAGAACTGTCAGGATTCCCGCATTTTTAGCAGCGAGAAGCTTTTCTTTCAGACCTCCGATTGGAAGAACCCTTCCACGCAGCGTAATTTCTCCGGTCATTGCCAGATCTGCACGGACTTTTTTCCCTGTAACAGCCGAAAAGATTGCTGTTGCCATTGTAATTCCCGCCGACGGACCATCTTTTGGCACTGCACCTTCCGGTATATGTATATGAATATCATGCTCTTTGAAAAATTTCTCGTCAATCTTATGCTCCGAGCTGACGGAGCGGATATAACTGATACCTGTACGCGCGGATTCTTTCATCACATCTCCGAGCTGACCGGTCAGCAGGATTTCGCCTTCTCCCGGCATGACATTTACTTCAATCTGAAGCGTATCGCCGCCAACACTTGTCCATGCAAGTCCCCGCACAATACCAACTTCATCCTTGTCATTTTTCATCTGATAGCTGAACAGCTCTCTTCCGAGATAATGTTCCAGATTCCTTTCTGTCACGCGTACGGCTTTCTTCTTATCTTCCAAAATCTCTCTTGCTGTTTTGCGGCAGATATCAGCAATTTTACGTTCCATCTGCCTGACTCCGGCTTCTTTTGTATAATTTCTTGCAATCTTCCACAGAGCTTTCTTGCTGATCGACAGTTGTTTTTCTTTTAAACCGTGCTTTTTCAGCTGTTTCGGGATCAGGTGTTCTCTTGCAATATGAAGTTTTTCATTTTCCGTATAACTGCTGATCTCAATCACTTCCATACGATCTAAAAGCGGTCTTGGAATCGTCTGTAATGTATTCGCTGTTGTCACGAATAATACTTCCGAAAGATCCAGCGGAACCTCCAGGTAATGATCTCTGAAATTCTTGTTCTGCTCCGCATCCAGTACTTCCAGAAGTGCTGAAAATGTATCCCCTTTATAATCATTGCTGACTTTGTCGATCTCATCCAGAAGGAGCAGTGGGTTCTTCACTCCGGCATTCTTCACAGCCGCTGCAATTCTTCCCGGCATCGCTCCGACATAAGTTTTTCTGTGACCGCGGATCTCTGCCTCATCTCGTACGCCTCCGAGTGAAATACGCACATACGGCTTCTTCAAAGCATGCGCCAGTGATTTTGCGATGGATGTCTTACCGGTTCCCGGAGGTCCAACCAGGCAGAGGATCGGTGCATCTGTGTTCTTCGTCAGAGCGCGTACCGCCAGAAATTCAAGCACACGTTCCTTTACTTTGTCCAGTCCATAATGATCTTCGTCCAAAATCTTTTTGGCATATGCAATATCTTTGTGTTCTTTGCACATATGATCCCACGGCATATCCAGCATCGTTTCGATATAAGTACGGATAACTCCCGACTCTGCCGGATTATTCATGGAATTACGGAATCTCCGTATCTCTTTGGAAATCTTCTCTTTTACTTCATCCGGTGCCTCCAGCGCATCACACTTCTGCTGAAATTCATCCGCATCCGATAACTGATTTTCATCTCCAAGCTCTTCACGAATCAGTTTGAGTTCTTCACGCAGAATATATTCCCGCTGGTTTTTATCCACGCGTTCTTTAATCTTTTCCTGTAATTCTTCTTTAATATTAAGTACCTGAATCTCATTCACAAGCTTATAGGCAAGTTTGTCATACCGTTTCATAAGATTCGTTTCTTCCAGAAATTCCTGATATTCCGGATAAGACATCGGAACATTGGCATTGATCACATTTACCATTTTCTTAAGATCTGTGATCTGATCGATCTGATCTGAAAATTCCTTCGCAATCTTTGGATTCTTTGCCATGTATTCTTTGAAAATATCCCGGAGTCCCTGCACCATTGCTTCCAGATTGAGTGGTGACTGTTCTGCTCCGGTATCTTCCCATGAAGTATCCACATCCTCTCGCACTGCAACCATTCCGCGCAGATATGGCTCTTTAAACTCCAGATCAATGAGTTCTGCTCTCTGCTCTCCGCTTATCAGAACACGGCTGATCTTCTTCGGAAGCTTCACAATCTGTTTGATTGTTGCAATACATCCGATTCTGTGTATATCTGTCACATCCGGATCTTCTGTCTCTATCTCATACTGCCCTGTCAGGAAAATCTTCTCTCCTTCTGTCATAGCCTGGTCAATTGCCTGCAGTGATTTCTCACGGCTCACATCAAAATGTGCCACCATTTCTGGCAGGATCGTCATTCCACGCAGTGCCACAACAGGCAGACTTATTCTTTCATTTTCCATATATACTCTCCTGTTTTATCTTCTTGGATCTCTTTCGTGCTTTTCTTATAAAACTGAAAGCTTCTCCGGCTCTTCTCATACAAAGTTGAAAAGCTTCTCCGGCTAATATATAAAAGCAGGCGGGCACAATTACCTGTACCCGCCCCATAATTACGCACTCTCTGAACTTATCATCTCATGCTCACATACAGGTTCACCAATGCCTTTTACTACATCTTTCGTAATCCTGCACGTCTTCAACGTCTCATCGGAAGGTGCTTTATACATAATATCCATCATGATGTTCTCCATAATTGCACGGAGTCCTCTGGCACCTGTTCTTCTCTTAAGTGACGTCTCAGCTATCTCTTCAAGCGCAGCCCTATCAAATGTAAGATCCACACCATCAAATTCCAGCATCTTCTGATATTGTTTCACAATTGCATTCTTTGGTTCTGTTAAAATAGATATCAACGCATCACGGTCTAACATCTCCAGTGTTACATTCACCGGCACACGTCCGACCAGCTCCGGAATCAATCCGAATTTTACAAGATCCTGTGGAAGGACCTGTTTCAGCAGACGATCCACGTCATCTTCATGCTTCTCTGCAATCTCTACATTGAAACCAATAGATTTCTGATCGATACGTTTCTCAATGATCTTCTCAATTCCTTCAAACGCACCACCACAGATAAACAAAATATTCGTAGTGTCGATCTGGATCAGTTCCTGATGTGGATGTTTTCGTCCGCCCTGTGGCGGAACACTTGCCACGGTTCCTTCAATAATCTTCAACAATGCCTGCTGTACACCTTCTCCGGATACGTCTCTTGTAATTGATGGGTTCTCGGATTTTCTAGTAATCTTATCAATCTCATCAATATATATAATTCCATATTCTGCGCGCTCAATATCGCCATCTGCTGCCTGGATGATCTTAAGCAGAATGTTCTCAACATCTTCACCGACATAACCGGCTTCTGTAAGTGCAGTTGCATCCGCAATTGCAAATGGAACATTCAGGATCTTTGCAAGCGATTGTGCCAGAAGCGTCTTGCCACAACCAGTAGGTCCAAGCATCAGAATGTTACTCTTTGAAAGCTCCACACCGTCTCTTCCTGCCATAATCCGTTTATAATGATTATAAACTGCTACGGAAAGAACCTTCTTTGCTTCTTCCTGACCGATCACATACTCATCAAGAAATGCTTTGATTTCTTCTGGCTTTAACAGATTGATATCTGAGAACGGATTCCATCCGGCATTACTGTCCGGATTCATCTCCTCCTCGATAATCTCTGCGCACACTTCAACACAGTCATCACAGATATATACGCCTTCCGGTCCTGCGATCAGCTTACGCACCTGCGACTGTGTCTTATTACAAAACGAACATCTCACCTGATCATCGTTTCTTCCTGCCATTTTCTCACCTCATATCCCGGAGAACCGTCTTAGCGACGTGTAATTACCTCGTCGATCAGACCATACTCCTTTGCTTCCTCAGCCGACATAAAGTTATCACGGTCTGTGTCCCGGCTGATGACTTCTAACGGCTGTCCTGTATTCTCTGCAAGGATCTGATTCAGTTTCTGGCGTGTTTTCAAAATATGATCAGCCGCAATCTGAATCTCTGTAGCCTGTCCCTGCGCACCACCGGATGGCTGATGGATCATAATCTCCGCATTCGGGAGTGCAAGTCTCTTTCCTTTAGTTCCACCGGAGAGAAGGAAAGAACCCATGCTTGCAGCCATACCAATACAGATTGTCTCGATATCACATTTGATATACTGCATGGTATCATAAATTGCCATACCTGCTGTTACAGAGCCTCCCGGACTGTTGATATACAGATGAATATCTTTCTCCGGATCCTCTGCTTCAAGGAATAATAACTGTGCTACGATCACACTCGCGGACACGTCTGTTACTTCTTCCCCTAAAAATATAATTCTGTCTTTTAATAATCTTGAATAGATATCGTAGGAGCGCTCTCCACGGCTTGTCTGTTCAATGACATAAGGTACTAAACTCATGTATATGCCTCCTCAATATAATATCTGCTGTTATTTATTTCTCTACAGCATTTTCTACAAGGAATGTAACAGCTTCCTGAACTGCCATATCCTCTTTCATCTGCTTCTTCTCAGCATCACCCATAAATTCTTTCAGCTTGTCAGCTTCCATCTTATAAGCTTCTGCCATCTTAGCGATCTCTTCGTCCAGTTTTTCATCGCTGATCTCGATGTTCTCAGCTTTTGCAATAGCTTCCAGTACAAGACGAGTCTCGATACGTTTTACAGCCTGTGGCTTGAACTCTTCGTTCATCTTCTCCTCAGTCATTCCTGTGAACTGATAGTACTGCTCCATAGTCAGTCCCTGAGACTGGATTCTCTGTGCAAAATCGTTAGCCATCTGTGAAATCTGTGTATCAACCATAGCATCCGGGATCTCATAAGAAGCATTCTTAATTGCCTGCTCTACAGCCTGATCTTCCTGTTTGCGTTTTCCGTCTGTAGCTTTCTGCTCTTTGATCTTAGCTTTTACGTCTGCTTTGTACTCATCTAATGTATCGAACTCAGAAACTTCTGCCGCGAATTCATCATCGATCTCAGGAAGCTCTTTTGCTTTGATCTCGTGTACTGTGCATTTGAATACAGCTTCTTTTCCCTTCAGCTCTTCTGCATGATAATCTTCCGGGAATGTTACTTTTACTTCTACTTCTTTTTCGGCTTCTGCTCCGACAAGCTGCTCTTCAAATCCCGGGATAAATGATCCGGAACCGATAGTCAGTGGATAGTTCTCACCTTTTCCACCCTCAAATGCTTCTCCGTCTACAAACCCTTCAAAGTCAAGGATTACTTCGTCTCCATCCTGTACTGCACGGTCTTCAACTGTTACAGTTCTTGCGTTCTTTTCAGCTTCTTCCTCGATCTTAGCTTCTACTTCTTTCTGTGTTACACGTGTAGATACTTTGTCTACTTCCAGTCCTTTGTACTCTCCAAGAGTAACTTCCGGTTTTGTAGCTACTTCTGCTGTGAAAATAAACGGTTTTCCCTTCTCAATCTGTACGATGTTGATCTCCGGTCTGGAAACGATCTCAAGCTCGCACTCATCATAAGCATCTGCATATGCTTTTGGAATGATCTCATTTGCAGCATCATCAAAGAAGATCTCTGCTCCGTACATCTTCTCGATCATCTGACGTGGAACTTTTCCTTTACGAAATCCCGGCAGACTGATTTTGTTCTTCTGCTTCTTATACGCACTCTGAAGTGCTTTTTCTAAATCACTGGCAGGTACTTCAATTGTAAGTTTTGCCATGTTCTTTTCTAATTTTTCTACCTGTAAACTCATGTTACAATTTCCTCCTGATTCTATTCTTTAATCGCGCTTTTATGCGCCTGCCCCATACGGGGTAACGATCGCCTGTTACAGGCATATCAAATAACATTCACCACAGAATTATAACACAAACATTTGCAAATATCCACCCTTAGTTTTTATCTGTGAAAAAAACTGTTTTTCCGGGAATTTCTATACATTTTCTGCAGATATTTCTGCTGCTCCCGGTGCTTTTTATTTTTCATATACAATTGCTTCTGCAATCTCTCTTGACTTGTCTTCTCCAACAAGCACTTCGATTAGTTTCAGAGCAAATGCTATCGCCGTTCCTACTCCCCGGCTTGTAATAATATTGCCATCCACTGCTACCTGTGTGCGAAGCATAACCGCTCCCTGGATCTCTGTCTCCACCCCCGGATAGCAGGTAATTCTCTTTCCTTTTAATAATCCGAGATTACCGAGCACTGTCGGAGCTGCACAGATTGCTGCTATCGGCTTTCCTTCGGCTGCAAAATCCTTTACTACGCGTCTGACACCTTCATGTGCATTAAGATTCGTTGTTCCCGGCATTCCTCCAGGCAACACGATCATATCTGATTCCACAAAGTTCACTTCTTCAAACAGATCTTCTGTCTGTATATTAATACCATGAGCACCATGTACAGTATAATCCTCCATGATAGAAATCGTATCTACATATATCTGTGCTCTTCTGAGCAGATCAACAACGGTCAGCGCTTCGATCTCTTCAAAGCCGTCCGCCAGCAACACACTTACTTTTATCATTCCTTTTTCTTCCTTTCATCGTATTTTTTGCATTTTTCTTCCAATATAAATATTAACACCGTTTACTTTTTGTGTAAACTATATTATCATTAGTACAGAACTGTATGTCGTATCAAAAAAGGGGGACTCCTATTGGAAATCGAGCGCAAATATCTAATCCGACACTTACCGGCACATCTGCGTCTGGATTCTTTTTCTTGTCGAATCATTGAGCAGGGTTATCTAAACACAACCCCCGTCATTCGTATCCGCAAAGACAATGACAAATATGAACTCACTTACAAATCTTCCGGTCTTATGACCAGGGAAGAATACAATCTTCCGCTTACAGAAAAAGCATATCTTCATCTGTTGCCGAAGATTGACGGAAGACTGATTCGCAAGAAGCGGTATATGATTCCTTTATCCGATATTCTGACGATCGAGCTTGATCTTTTCGAAGGGGATCTTGCTCCACTCATCCTTGCCGAAGTAGAATTTCCGGATGAAACAAGTGCCAATACTTTCTGCGCACCTGACTGGTTCGGAAAGGATGTTACCTTCTCCGGTGAATACCACAACAGCAATCTCAGCAAGATGTAGCAGCAACTTTTTGTTTAAAATACTCTTTTGAAACATTTCGGTGCAAACAAAGCAATTTTTTTAGTAAATTGCTATACTAACTAACATACACTCAAGCACGGAGGTGATACCATGTCCAATATACAGCTTGCTAATAACTTACGATTTTTAAGGACAAAACACAAACTGACTCAGGATGATCTGAGCAGTCTGCTGAATATCTCCAGACAGGCTTATTCAAATTATGAAACGAGCAAACGAACCCCGGATCTGGATTCGCTGTTACATATATCCAGATTTTATCGGATTTCTATCGATGAACTGGTCCTTGATAATCTTCAGAGTACTTATCACACAAGCGCTTTGAAAACCGGAGAAGAATATATTCCGTATGTAGTTATGGCAAAAGAAAAAAATACCGGCAATTCCATTTATCTTTCCAGAGAAGAGCTTGACTTTATTATTAAATATCGTGCACTCTCTGAAGAAAACAAACAGATTCTTGCCGGTTTTCTTTCAAACAAACCTTAACAGACGATTATTCCGTCATAATGAATCCATCATGTACTGCGTTCATCGCTTTCTCGATGTCTTTCTCATCTACCAGTACAGTAATTCTGATTTCAGAAGTCGAGATCATATTAATATTAACCCTTGAGTTGTAGAGAGATTCGAACATCTTGGCTGCAACTCCCGGGTTACTCATCATTCCAGCTCCAACCACTGATAATTTTGCAACATTCTTATTACAAGTAATCTCCTGAATCGTCAGACGCTCCTTGTTCTCGTTCAGTATTTCAAGTGCACGATCCAGATCATCTGATGCAACCGTAAAGGAAATATCTTTTGTTCCTTCTCTTCCTACAGACTGGAGAATAATATCTACATTAATATTGTTCTTTGCAAGTGTATTAAATATTACAAATGCCGTGCCCGGTTTATCTTCTACACCGATCACTGAAATTCTGGCTGTATTTGCATCTGCTGCGACTCCCGTTACTAACAGTTTTTCCATCTTGGCTGCCTCCTTGACTACTGTTCCTTCTGCCTCTGTCAGGCTGGAACGTACTACTAATTCTACATTATATTTCTTTGCCATCTCTACGGAACGGTTGTGCAATACTTTGGCTCCCAGACTTGCCAGCTCCAGCATCTCGTCATATGTGATGACATCGAGTTTTCTTGCATTCTTTACTACACGTGGATCTGCTGTATAAACACCTTCAACATCTGTATAAATCTCGCATTTATCTGCATGAAGAACTGAAGCCAGCGCAACTGCTGTTGTGTCAGATCCACCACGTCCCAGAGTCGTAATATCATCGTATTTGTTAACTCCCTGAAAACCAGTGACAATAACAATCTTCCGGGAATCCAGTTCATGCTGGATACGCTCTGTATCTACGCGTTTAAAACGAGCATTTCCATATCTGGATGTAGAATGCATCATAACCTGAAATGCATTCAAGGATACCGCCGGAACATCCAGTGCCTGCATCGCCATAGCCATAAGCGATACGGATACCTGCTCTCCGGTTGTCAGAAGCATATCCAGTTCTCGCTTCTTAGCATCCGGATTAATATCATGTGCCATTTCTATCAGATTATCTGTAGTATCTCCCATTGCAGATAATACAACTACTACATCATGTCCTGCTTTATAATCTTCAATGCATCGTCTGGCAACATTGAAAATACGTTCTTTATTCGCAACAGAACTGCCGCCGAATTTCTTTACAATTAACATTCGCTTGCCCTCTTTTCTTATGCTTTCTGATCTTCAATCCTTATCATATGTAAGATCTGATCTTTGTACCGGTTTGCTCTTGTATCATAATCACCTTCCATCATAACCGGCGTTACAATTCCAAATTCACCTTCTAATCCCGGGACTTTCACGATTTCGATCTCTCCAAAGGAATATTCCAGATCTTTCCGCATCTCTTCTTCATCACCTTTCATGCGGATGAAGAATCTGCGTTTGGCATCACCTTTATCTTCCAGCGTCAGTTTTTCCTGTTTCCACATTGTCATAATATTGCGGTTCAGGTGTTTTGCTGCATCTACAACATCTGCTACAACTGCACTTGCTGTCGGCAGTTTACCGGCACCGCTTCCATAAAACATTGCATCACCAAGAACATTACCATGTACAAAAATCGCATTGAACACTCCATTTACATTGTACAGTGGATGTTCCGGATAAAGCATGCAAGGCGCAACGATCGCATGCAGTCTGCTGCCGTCTCTCTTGCTGGAAGCGAGCAGCTTGATCGTTGTTCCCATTGTCTTGGCGTATTTCATATCCTCTGTCGTGATCTTTGTAATTCCTTCACAGTAAATGTCTTCAAAGTCAACCTGATTTCCACTGATCAGAGAAGATAAAATTGCAATTTTACGGCAGGCATCATATCCTTCCACATCCGCTTCCGGATTGCGCTCCGCATAACCATTCGCCTGCGCCTCTTTCAGAACCGTGTCATAATCAGCTCCTTCATAGAACATCTTTGTCAGCATATAATTTGTTGTACCATTTAAAATACCTGTGATCTCTTCAATTTCGTCCGCTGTCAGAGATGAATTGAGCGGACGGATGATCGGGATTCCGCCACCTACGCTTGCTTCAAACAGAAAATTAATGTTCTTTTCTTTTGCAATCGACAACAGCTCTGCACCGTGTTTCGCTACAAGAGCCTTGTTTGAAGTTGCAACGCTTTTTCCTGCCAGAAGACTTCTCTTTACAAATGTATAAGCAGGTTCAATTCCCCCCATCACTTCTACAACAATATTAATCTCTTCATCCTGTATGATCGTCTCAAAATCATGGACAATCTTCTCCTGCACCGGATCTCCCGGAAAATCTTTCAGATCCAGGACATACTTTACCTGAAGTTTCTCACCAATTCTCTGATTAATTCCTGCTCCATTTGTATCAATTACTTCTACGACACCGGAGCCTACGGTTCCATAACCCAAAACTGCAATATTTACCATATATCTCTCCTTTATCTTTCCGCTTTCTGTTTCAGATATGCATTAATAAATGCGTCAATATCCCCATCCAGCACCGCATTTACATTACTGTTTTCCTGACCGGTTCTGTGATCCTTGACAAGTGTATACGGCTGCATTACATAAGATCTTATCTGGTTTCCAAATCCAATCTCCTTGATCTCACCACGGATATCTGACACTTTTTCTGCCTGTTCCTGCTCTTTCATAAGCTGAAGCTTTGCTTTCAGCATCTGCATCGCTTTTTCTTTGTTGTGATGCTGCGAGCGTTCGTTCTGGCACTGCACAACAATCCCGGTAGGCAGATGCGTAATACGAATTGC
Organism: Dorea hominis; assembly: GCF_014287705.1. Taxonomy (NCBI): domain Bacteria; kingdom Bacillati; phylum Bacillota; class Clostridia; order Lachnospirales; family Lachnospiraceae; genus Dorea; species Dorea hominis. The sequence goes on from NZ_JACOOY010000023.1 coordinate 15,934, forward strand.
CGAAGATGTCTTATTAACATGCTGACCACCCGCACCGCTGGCACGGTATGTGTCGATCTTCAGATCCTCATCTGCAATGTCAATATCAATATCATCTTCTATGTCTGGAACAACATCACAGGAAGCAAATGATGTCTGCCGTTTTCCTGCCGAATTAAACGGCGAAATACGAACCAGACGGTGTACGCCTTTTTCAGATTTCAAATAGCCATAGGCATTCTCACCATTCACTTCAAACGTTACTGTCTTAATTCCGGTAATATCTCCATCCAGATAATCCAGTACTTTCAACGCGAACCCTCTCTGTTCTGCCCAGCGGTTATACATACGATAGAGCATACCTGCCCAGTCACAGGATTCGGTTCCTCCGGCGCCTGCGTGAATCGTCATGATCGCATTGCAGGAATCATATTCACCTGACAACAATGTCTGGATACGAAGTTCTTCAAAAAGCGTTTCGAACTTCTTCCATTCCTGTTCAATTTCTTTCACTACAGAAGGATCCTCTTCTTCATATCCCATTTCCAGAAGAATCGCTACATCTTCATATCCAGTATAAAGCGTGCGGATCTTCTCTGTAAGTTCTTTCAGATCCTTCAGTTCTTTCATAATCTTCTGGGATTCTTCCGGATCATTCCAGAAATCTGGTTCCTCTACCTTGCGCTCCAGCTCTTCGATCCTTTTCTCCTTGCCGGCGACGTCAAAGTGAATCCCTCATCTCGGCAAGAGGTTCTTCGTAAGCATTATAAATGCTCTTAAGCTGATCTAATTCAACCACTTTTGCTTCACCTCTTTCTTTTTTATATTTTCATTTTTGTATTCTGTTTACAGGCTGTGGCTCTTACTTTCTGCCACAACACTGTTTGTATTTCTTACCGCTTCCACACGGGCACGGATCATTTGGATATACCTTTTTCTCTGCTCTCTTCTTCGGAGTATGTGCTGCGGAATCGTCTTTATTCGTTCCTGTAACCTGTGCAACCTGTTCACGTTCTACTTTTTCTTCCAGCCTTACATGGAACAGTGCACGTACGGTGTCAGCAGAGATGCTCTGTGTCATCTCGCCGAACATCTCATATCCGATCATCTTATATTCTACCTTCGGATCTCTCTGTCCATAAGCCTGCAGACCAATTCCCTGACGGAGCTGATCCATATCATCGATATGATCCATCCATTTTGCATCAATAACCTTAAGCAGGATCACACGCTCGATCTCACGTACCTGTTCTGGTTCCTGATACTCCGCCTCTTTTACTTCGTATGCTTTTGCTGCACGCTCTTTTAACAGATGTTTCAGCTTCTTCGGTGACAGTCCCTTGACATCTTCCGGTGCCAGAGGTTCCATTGGAATTGTCTCTAAGATATTGCGGTTCAGTTCTACCAGATTAAACTCTTCATAATCCTGATCCGGACTTACGATCATATCTACAGTATTCTCAATATAATCATTCATCATATGGAAAATAGAATCACGCATGTTGTCTCCATCCAGTACATGTCTTCTCTCTTCATAAATGATCTCTCTCTGCTCGTTCATTACCTGATCATACTCTAACAGATTCTTACGGATTCCGAAGTTGTTACTCTCGATCTTCTCCTGTGCTTTCTGAATCGCACTGGATAACATCTTATGCTGTATCTGTTCTCCTTCTTCTACACCAAGCGCATTAAATACACTCATCAGACGTTCAGATCCGAACAAACGCATCAGATCATCTTCCAGTGAAATATAGAATCTGGATTCTCCCGGGTCTCCCTGACGTCCGGAACGTCCACGAAGCTGATTATCAATACGTCTGGATTCATGACGCTCTGTCCCGATAATCTTCAGTCCGCCTGCTTCTCTGGCTTCATCGTCCAGTTTAATATCCGTACCACGACCAGCCATGTTTGTTGCGATCGTAACTGCATCATGGATACCTGCCTGTGCAACAATCTCAGCTTCCAGTTCATGGAATTTCGCATTTAATACATTGTGCTTGATTCCACGACGTTTTAGCATACCACTGAGAAGTTCGGAATTCTCAATTGTAATCGTACCAACCAGTACCGGCTGATGTTTTGCATGCGCTTCTTCGATTGCATCACATACAGCTTTGAATTTTTCCTTTTCTGTCTTGTATACAGCATCTTCCAGATCCTTCCGGATAACCGGTTTATTTGTAGGAATCTCTACAACATCCATTCCGTAAATCTCACGGAACTCCTTCTCCTCTGTCAGAGCAGTACCTGTCATACCGGACTTCTTCTCATATTTGTTAAATAAATTCTGGAACGTAATCGTCGCAAGAGTCTTACTCTCTCTCTTAACTTTTACATGCTCTTTCGCTTCAATCGCCTGATGAAGTCCGTCAGAATAACGACGTCCCGGCATAATACGTCCGGTGAACTCATCAACGATCAGTACTTCATCATCTTTTACAACATAGTCTTTGTCACGAAACATCAGATTGTGTGCGCGCAGTGCCAGAATAATATTATGCTGGATCTCCAGGTTTTCTGCATCTGCCAGGTTCTCAATATGGAAGAACTTCTCTACTTTCTTCACACCATCTTCTGTAAGGTTGATGTTCTTTTCTTTCTCGTTAACAATGAAATCTCCGGTCTCTTCAATATCTTCACCAAGGATTGCATTCATTTTGGAGAACTCCCCACTCGCTTCACCACGTTCTAACTGACGTGCGAGAATGTCACACGCTTCGTAAAGCTTTGTAGATTTGCCACTCTGTCCGGAAATAATAAGCGGAGTTCTTGCTTCATCGATCAATACCGAGTCAACCTCATCGATAATGGCAAATTTCATACCTCTCTGTACAAGCTGTTCCTTGTAAATTACCATGTTATCTCTCAGATAATCAAATCCAAGTTCATTGTTCGTTACATATGTGATATCGCAGTTATATGCATCTCTTCGCTCGTCATTGTCCATCTCATTCAGAACTACGCCTACGGTCAGTCCAAGAAACTCATGAACCTGTCCCATCCACTCAGCATCACGCTTTGCCAGATAATCATTGACTGTTACGATCTGCACACCTTCACCGGTCAGCGCATTCAGATATGCCGGCAACGTTGATACAAGTGTCTTTCCTTCACCAGTCTTCATCTCTGCGATACGTCCCTGATGCAGGACAATACCACCGATGATCTGTACTCTGTATGGCTTCATTCCCAGAGTACGGTATGCTGCTTCACGCACAACTGCAAATGCCTCTGGAAGGATATCATCTAATGTTTCTCCGCCAGCAAGTCTGTCTTTGAATTCTTTTGTCTTCGCTCTTAATTCTTCATCTGACAGGCTCTGCATCTGCGGTTCTAACGCCTCAACCGCATCTGCGATCGGATAAATTCTCTTCAGCTCATGTTCACTGTGTGTTCCAAATATTTTCTGTATAAAGCCCATGTTGATATATACTCCTTATTTGTAAATTTACTCAAATTTTATTCTAGCACTATCCGAATCTCAATTCAACCAATTTATAAAGTGTTTACAAACTGGTAACACTTCCTTTACGAACGATATTTCCGGACTTTTTCATACGGAAGCGTTCCGCCAAAGAGATCAAGGGCACTGCCGATTGTAAAGTCCAGATATCCTTTTGTCAGATGCGCAAATTGCTCTAAATCCTCCATGCTTCCGATCCCCCCCGCATATGTAACCGGATTGCCATGATATCTGCCGAGAAGTTCAGCCAGATGCTTGTCCACACCGGCTGCCTTTCCCTCTACATCCACACCATGCACAAGGAATTCATCACTGTATCCCGCCAGTTCCTTTAATATCTGTTCATTCAGGACAACATCTGTAAATGTCTGCCACCGGTCTGTCACAATGTAATACTGCCCATCTTTTTTCCGGCAGCTTACATCAATGACTACATGTTCTTTTCCTACTTCTCTTTTCAGCTTCTCCAGCGCATCCCAGCGGATCTTACCACCTTTAAATACATAAGAAGTTACGATTACATGGCTTGCACCTTTTTTAATATAGCCGGAAGCATTCTCCGCCGTAACCCCACCGCCGATCTGCATCCCGCCGGGATATGCCCGTAATGCTTTTTCTGCCTGTTCCAGTGTCTTCTTATAATATTCGGAAGAAGGCGGATTCAGCAATATGATATGCCCGCCTTTCAAGCTATCTTTCCTGTATAAATCTGCGTAATAATCCGCATCCATTTCAGACGCAAAATTTTCTGTTGCCTGATTGCCTTCGTCTCTTAAGCTTCCGCCTACGATTTGTTTTACTTTTCCATTATGAATGTCAATACATGGTCTGAATCTCATAAATCTGCGTCACTCCTTTCAAGCATCATTGCATTATTATAGCACACCGCTTTTTCAAAAAAAAGAAAAGGCGGTGTGCTGTCTCATTATTTCTTATCTTTTTTTGTTGTTTTGTCTGTCTTCTGATCCGTTGTCTTTTTGTCTGTTGCTTTATCTGTCTTCTGATCTGCATTGTTATCTGTGCCGTCAAAGCCATCTTCTACATCATCTTTGATGTCTTCAGCTCCGTCTTCAATATCATCACCAATCTCATCTGCGACTCCATCATCATTTTTCGTATCGTCTGCTGTTCCATTTGTCGCATCATTTGTACGATCACCATTGTAGTCTGTAGCCTTATTATCTGCATTGTCATTTCCACAGCCTGTCAGTGCACCCATCACGCAGACACACAACACTACCAGCATACATCTTCTCAACTGTCTCATATTTTCATTCTCCCTTTCGTTCCTGTATATTTATCTATTTATCAAGTAATACTTGTTATCATGTAATATTTACATTTTTGCAGATTCTATACTTTCACGATTCTGGGATTATTTTACATCTATGTCACAGTTTTACAATCAGCATTGTTTTCACATTACATACGCTCTGTAATCTCACCGCTTCTATATGCCTGAAGAAGCATTTTCAGATCTTCAATCTGTTCTTTTAACTCCTGACCTATATCAGTATCTCCTACCATCTTTCTCTCCAGCACACGTTTTACAACAACGCTGTCTGAATGGATGTCGCTTTCTTTTTCAATCGCTGCTTCTGTTGATTCAAACGGTTCATGCGCCGCAAGAATCAGTCCGTAAGAATTATAGATCAGCGTATATCCTGCAATGCCGGTCTGTTTCTGATAGGCTCTGGAAAATCCGCCATCGATCACAAGCACTTTTCCGTTACATTTGATCGGGCTTTCTCCCGTAATCGCTTTCACCGGCACATGTCCGTTAATGATATGTGCACTCTCTTCGGTCAGTCCAAATTCTTTCAGAATCATATTGATTACTTTTTCATTTTCAAGCAAATTATAATATGGGTTTTTCTTTTCTTTATGCGTCTCTTTTTCAGCAAGGAAATAACGTTCAAATGTTGCCATTTTATCTTTTCCAAACAATGGGGAATTTTCACTCAACCAGATATACCACATCATGTCCTTTCCCCGCTCTTTTTCCTTCTTATTTAATGCATAAAATCCTTTTCGCACATAGCTTTCCAGCACTTCATACAGACTCTTTCCTTTGTAAGATCTGCCGTACAATCGTACACTTTTCAATGTTCCGTCCTCTTTAAGCGGAACACAGCCATGATAGAGCAGATTTCCATTATAGACTTTGTAGAGTCCACCCTTGTTCAACAGAAAGCGCATATGATCCTGCAGTTTCTCACAGTTTAAAAATGCACTTTCAAGCCGCGACATGATCTCTTCCTCGTCTTTGCTAAGCGCATATGGATGTTTCGGATCGATTGTCGGAAAATTTATATCCAGCATCTCATATTCTTTTCCATCCAGAGTTATAACACCACGTTCATAATCGATCTTGTCTAACAGATTGCGATCCTCCAGATGAAATCCCGGATTCTTTTTGATAATCTGTCCTTCCACTTTAAATTGAATAACCGACATTGCTTTGTGCATCCGTATCTCAAGCTGTTTTTCATTGATGTCTCTATTCTGCTCTCCTTTTAATTTGAAACATTCACACGGATCATCCTTATATACCCGAAGTGCAAATGTCGCAAGCGGAAGCAGGTTGATCCCATATCCATCCTCCAGAATATCCAGATTGCCATATCTTGCGCAGATACGGATCACATTTGCGATACAGCCACGCTGCCCGGCAGCTGCCCCCATCCACAGTACATCATGATTCCCCCACTGAATGTCTACGGAATGATAATTCTTTAATTTGTCCATGATGATGTGCGGTCCCGGACCTCTGTCATATACATCTCCTACAATATGCAGGTGATCCACCGTCAGTCTCTGGATCAGCTCACTAAGCGCCACAATAAAAGGTTCTGCTCTGCCAATTCCGATGATCGTGCTTACAATGGAGTTATAATACGACTCTTTGTCCGAAACTTCCGGACGTACCGTGATCAGCTCCTCGATCACATAAGCAAATTCTTTCGGCAGTGCCTTTCGCACTTTTGATCTTGTGTATTTGCTTGCTGCGCATTTACACACTTCAATTAACCGGTACAATGTAATCTTGTACCAGTCCTCCATACTCTCTTCGGTCTGTCTGATCCGATCCATCTTTTCTTTTGGATAATAAATAAGAGTAGCCAGAGATTGTTTGTCTCTGCTACTCAAAGTATTTCCAAATACATCATCAATTTTACGGCGCACAGAACCTGAGCCGTTCTTCAGCACATGTGAAAACGCCTCATATTCTCCGTGAATATCCGTCAGGAAATGTTCGGTTCCTTTCGGAAGATTCAAAATTGCCTGAAGATTAATAATCTCCGTTGATGCCTTAGCGATGGTCGGGTACAGCTCAGAAAGTCTCTCCAGATAACGTTCTTTTAATTCTTTCATAAACTCCTCCCATAATTAAAACTGAATGACATCCGACATGTCATACAGCCCTGCCGGTTTACCTGCCAGAAATTTGGCAGCTTCCACGGCACCTTTTCCAAAGATTGTCTTGGAATATGCTGTATGCTTAAATTCTATTACTTCATCAGTTCCGGCAAACAGTACTTCATGTTCCCCTACAATCGTACCGCCACGGACTGCTGAAATCCCAATCTCTTTTGTATCACGTTTCTTACGCTCCTGGCTTCTGTCATATACATAATGATATGCTTCATCCATTGCTTCATTCATAGAATCCGCAAGCGCAATTGCTGTTCCGCTCGGTGCGTCCAGCTTCTGGTTGTGATGCTTTTCAACAATCTCCATATCATATCCTGCCGGTGCAAGAACTTTGGTTGCTTCTTTTAATAATTTCATCAGAAGATTGATACCAAGAGACATATTTGCAGATTTTAAAACTGCTGTTTTCTTTGCTGCTTCTGGAATCTTTGCAAGTTGTTCTTCTGAAAGACCTGTCGTGCAGAGAACAACCGGCATTTTTTTCTCTTCGCAGTATGTAAGCAGAGCATCTGCTGCTGCCGCGTTAGAAAAATCAATGATCACATCTGCTTCCACGTCGCATTTTTCCAGGCTTTCAAAAACCGGATAATCATTGGCAATTCCTGTATATTTATCAATTCCTGCAACAAGCTCGATTCCTTCGTCGGCTTTAATAAGCCCCGTAATTACCTGTCCCATATGTCCATTGCATCCATGCATGATTGCTCGTACCATTTTATTTCCTCCTGTATGTTCCCACGATTGTCATAGAAAAAGGATATCACAACTGGTGCCAGTAAGCAACCAATGATATCCTTTTCACATATTCTGCACAATATGTATCTTATGCTAATTGAATTCCGAAATCTTTCATTGCTTTTGCCAGCGCCTGTTCATGCTCTTTAGAGATCTCTGTAAGCGGCATGCGAAGCGGTCCACACTCAACTCCCATAAGCTGCATTGCTTTCTTAACCGGAATCGGGTTCACTTCACAGAACAGTTGCTCAATAAGAGGCAATGCTTTCAGCTGAAGTGCTGCACTCCCTTTTACATCTCCGTTAAAGAACTTCTCGCAGATATCATGTGTTTCCTGCGGCGCAACATTAGACAGCACAGAAATAACACCTTTGGCTCCCAGTGACAACATCGGCACGATCTGGTCATCATTACCGGAATATAAATCAATATTTCCATCTGTCAGAGCCATGATCTTCGCAACCTGTGAAATATTGCCAGACGCTTCTTTTACAGCTACGATATTATCTACATTCTTAACAAGCTCTGCAACCGTTGCCGGTTCAATATTGCATCCGGTTCTGCTTGCAACGCTGTACATGATAATCGGAGCTTTTGCTTCTTTGGCTACTGCTGTATAGTGACCGATCAGTCCTGCCTGTGTTGCCTTATTATAATAAGGTGTTACCAGTAACAGGCCATCTGCGCCATAATCTGCCGCCTCTTTTGACATGTCGATGGCTGTTCTTGTGCAATTAGAACCAGTTCCGGCAATTACCGGGATTCTGCCTTTCACACGGTCAATAGCAAATTTCACACACTGCATATGCTCTTCTTCCGTCATTGTAGCAGATTCTCCGGTCGTTCCGCAGATAATGATCGCATCCGTACCGTGTGTACAATGATAATCAAGCAATTCATCAAGTTTATTATAATTAATGGTTTCGTCGCTGTTAAATGGTGTAACGATGGCTACACCTGCACCTGTAAAAATAGACATACATATCCTCCTGACTGCATTTCGTTATTAACAGAATTTTATCACCATTCAAATATGATGTCAATGAAACTCTTTCCCCCTTTACAGGCATTTTGTCATTTTCTCTCATTTTCCATCAAATTCCCACACACTCCAGTTTACTTACCGAAACTTCATATGCTATGCGTTTCTGGGTTTCTGTCTCTGAAAGTTTCTTTACATATTCCCGGCTCTGGATTCTCCCAAGGATCTGCACATGCTCTCCCACTTCAAAAGCAGAGGCAAATCTTGCATTTCTTCCCCAGCAGATACACGGTATGTAATCTGATTTTCCATATGGACGGTTCACCGCAAGCAGAAGATCTGCAATTTCTCTTCCGAGCGGAGTTTTACGGTATACCGGCAGTTTACAGATATAGCCGTCCAGCAAGATATTGTTTGTCCGCGCTCCATCCGGCTCTTCTTCAATAAATGTAACTTCTCTGGCGAACACGGACAGTACAAGTCTGTTTTTCTGTTCCTCATGGCGGTTGTAAGAGCGGAACTGTCCACAGATCATCAGATATTCTCCTTCATAATCCTGGCTCACATCGATCAGTCGTTCCGATACCATTACCGGTATCCGGTCCCTGGAATTGCTCAGACGCTTCACATCAACATCTACCATATAAAAGCCCTCACCGAACACTTCGTGGCTGAATGTAAAGCCTGATACTACTTCTCCCATAATTGTTACCTGATTGTTTTCAATAACCTTATCTGACATAATTTTACATTCTCCTTCCTCTGAATCGTATTTTGAGTCATACCATAATCTATGAAAGTCGGAATGCTTTTAGAACTAAATACTTGTAAATTCTATAAAATATGATAAACTAATAAAGTTGTACAATGAAAAATGGAAAATTATATGTTAATAGGAAGAGAAAAGGAAGGTTCGTATGAAGACAAAACGCGAAGATGTACGTAATATAGCAATCATTGCCCATGTCGATCACGGTAAAACGACATTGGTTGACGAATTATTGAAGCAAAGCGGTGTATTCCGTGAAAACCAGGAAGTGGAAGAACGTGTTATGGATTCCAACGATATTGAACGTGAGCGTGGAATCACAATCCTATCCAAAAACACAGCAGTCTATTATAAAAATACAAAGATCAACATTATCGACACACCGGGGCATGCTGATTTCGGTGGCGAGGTAGAACGTGTTTTAAAAATGGTAAACGGTGTTGTCCTCGTTGTAGATGCATTTGAAGGTGCTATGCCACAGACCAAATTCGTTCTAAGAAAGGCACTGGAACTGGAACTTCCGGTTATCGTATGTATCAATAAGATCGACCGTCCGGAAGCAAGACCGGATGAAGTTATCGACGAAGTTCTTGAACTGTTCATGGATCTGGATGCTTCTGATGAACAATTAGACTGTCCGTTCGTTTACGCTTCTGCAAAAGCAGGTGTTGCAGTTCTGGATCTCTCTGATGAAGAGAAAGATATGAAGCCTCTTTTTGAGACAATCTTAGAGTATATCCCGGCTCCGGAAGGTGATCCGGAAGCTCCGACACAGGTACTGATCAGTACAATCGATTACAATGAATATGTCGGAAGAATCGGTGTCGGCAAAGTTGATAACGGTACAATCCGTGTAAATCAGGATATGGTTCTTGTAAACCATCATGATCCTGACAAACAGGAAAAAGTAAAAATCAGCAAACTTTATGAATTTGACGGTCTGAACAAAGTAGAAGTAAAAGAAGCTACGATTGGATCTATCGTTGCAATCTCCGGTATTTCTGATATTTCCATCGGTGATACACTCTGTTCTCCGGAAGCTCCGAACGCAATTCCGTTCCAGAAGATTTCAGAGCCAACGATTTCCATGAACTTCATCGTTAACGACAGTCCGTTTGCCGGACAGGAGGGAAAATACGTTACTTCCCGTCACTTACGTGATCGTCTGTTCCGCGAGCTGAACACAGATGTTAGCCTTCGTGTAGAAGATACCGAGAACATGGACAGCTTCAAAGTATCCGGACGTGGCGAACTTCATTTATCCGTTCTAATTGAGAACATGCGCCGTGAAGGTTATGAATTTGCAGTCAGCAAAGCAGAAGTTCTTTATAAGAAAGACGAAAAAGGTAAATTATTAGAGCCTATGGAGGCAGCTTATATCGATGTGCCGGATGAATTTACCGGAACTGTCATCGACAAATTAAGCCAGCGTAAAGGTGAGCTGCAGAACATGGGTGCAACCGGTGGCGGATATACCCGTCTGGAATTCCGTATTCCGGCACGTGGTCTGATCGGATACCGTGGAGAATTCTTAACAGATACAAAAGGAAATGGTATCATCAATACTGCATTTGACGGCTATGCTCCGTACAAGGGAGACATCACTTACCGTAAGCAGGGCTCTCTGATCGCATTTGAGACAGGCGAATCTGTAACTTACGGACTGTTCAGTGCCCAGGAACGCGGTGTGCTGTTCATCGGTGCCGGAGAAAAAGTATATTCCGGTATGGTTATCGGAGAAAATGCAAAAACAGACGATATCGAAGTCAATGTATGTAAGACCAAACATCTTACCAATACCCGTTCCTCCAGTGCAGACGAAGCACTTCGTCTGACACCTCCGAAAGTATTAAGTCTGGAGCAGGCACTGGACTTCATCGACACAGACGAATTACTGGAAGTAACTCCGAAAAACTTAAGAATCCGTAAAAAGATTCTGGATCCAAAGATGAGAAAAAGAGGAAATCGATCATGATCTTTTTGTGGCAATTAGAAAATATTCGAACACCGTTTTTCAACGAAATCATGCAATTTGTCACTTATTTTGGTCAGGAACTATTAATCATAGCGGTTATCTGCGCACTGTACTGGTGCGCGGATAAGCGCTTTGCTTATTATCTGGGCTTTACTTATTTCACAGCAGGATTCTGTGTGCAGGCGTTAAAGATCACTTTCCGGATTCCAAGACCGTGGATTCTGGATCCAGAATTTAAAGCTGTAAAAAGTGCAATTCCTGCCGCCACCGGATATTCCTTCCCAAGCGGACATACTCAAGGGGCTACATGTCTCTTCTTCCCGTTAGCTCTCCGTGCCAAAAAAGCATGGGAAAAAATACTGTTTATACTCGCATTTTTATGTGTTGGTTTTTCCAGAATGTATCTCGGATGTCACACACCAAAGGATGTTTTCGTATCTATGGGTCTGTCCATTATCATTGCATCCGTTTTCTGGCATTTCCGTTCAAAACTTGAAAATGTTACTACTTGCACCGCACAGATTTCTGTCCTGCTCGGTATACTCGCATTCGCTCTCGCCGGCTATGCATGGTATTTATATCATGGACAGATGATTGCTTTGAAATACGCAATGGACTGCTTCAAAGCTGCCGGAGCCGGATTGGGTTTTGCCCTTGGCTGGTATCTTGAACGCACACATCTGGACTTTCAGCCGGATACCTGCTCCGGAAAAGGTCAGATTTTGAAATTTATCATTGGTATACTACTGACACTCTGCGTGAAACTCATCATCTCTTTTATTTTCGGCTCTTCTATCTTGGCAAAATCCGCCGAATATTTTATACTGCTGTTATGGATCATTTATTTTTATCCTTATCTGTTTACCAAATACAGCAAACACTAAGAGGAGAATTTTATGCGAACAATCATTGCCAATTTTTTAAAACGACTGACCGAAATTCTGGAACTTTTCATTGCTTTGATGCTGGCTGCCGGTATTATTTTATTATGTGTGCGGATCGCCACATCACTTGCCAATGTTCCGGATCTGAATACGTGGCCAAACTATGACGATCTGCTGGAAACCTGTTTTAATCTGATCATCGGAGTGGAGCTTATCCGCATGGTTTATTATCATACACCGGCGACTGTATTTGAAGTTCTGATCTTTGCGATTGCAAGACAGATCATCATCGATCACTCTTCCAGCTATTCTAGCCTGATCGGCGTATGTGCGATTGCTGTTTTATTTGCAACAAGGAAATATCTGTTCTGTGAATTTGATATTCCAAACGAAACTATTTTGCGCGCAACGACGAAAGTAAAACTTGCTAATAAACTTCTGGGTATCTCGCTTCCTTACGAAGAAGATACTGCCACACTTCGAGATATTCTGGAAGAAAGCCTGAAAAAAGGAGAAACCGATATCGGTGTCGGTGCCTGCGCCTACTATTCAAACTGCGGACTTCGTGTTGCAAAAATGCATAATGGAAAAATTTCCAGAATTGAAGTAATTCATGCTATACAATAGTCAACAAACATGTTATACTAAATATATCAGATATATTTCTTTCTGTATAGAAATTGTCAGATTTTATATATCTGAAAAATGTCAAAAAGGAGTTGAGCATCATGAAGTTTATCATTATCGGAAAAAACATCGATGTAACACCAGGCTTAAAACAAGCTGTAGAAAGTAAGTTAGGAAAATTAGAAAGGTACTTCACTCCAGAGACGGAAATTCACGTAACCTTAAGCGTACAGAAAGAACATCAAAAAATTGAAGTTACAATCCCTGTAAAAGGTACAATTATCCGTTCCGAACAAGTCAGCAGTGACATGTATGTATCCATCGATCTTGTCGAAGAGGTTATTGAACGCCAGCTTCGCAAATATAAGAACAAACTTGTTGCCAGACAGCAGGAAGGCGGCAACTTTAAACAGGAATTTTTCGATACCGCAGAGAATACAGATGAAGACGAGATCAAGATCGTCCGCACAAAGAAATTCGGCATCAAACCAATGTATCCAGAAGATGCATGCATCCAGATGGAACTGCTCGGACACGATTTCTACGTATTCTGCAACGCAGAGACCGAAGAAGTCAACGTAGTCTACAAACGCAAAAACGGCTCTTTCGGATTGATAGAACCAGAGTTTTCATAAAGCTACGAGCAAGACATAAGAATAAGGGAAGCGGGTGGTAATGTTCACATTACCACCCGCTTCCCTTATTCTTATGTATGGCGACAGCCATGACCGAGGAAACACCGCAGGTGGTTTCGAGGTTCTTGCTCGTTGCTTTCACTACTTCTGTGTATGGCGACAGCCATGACCGAGGAAACACCGCAGGTGGTTTCGAGGTTCTTGCTCGTTGCTTTCACTACTTCTGTGTATGACGACAACCATGACCGAGGAAACACCGCAGGTGATTTCGAGGTTCTTGCTCGTTGCTTTCACTACTTCTGCGTATGGCGACAGCCATGACCGAGGAAACTTTTCCCACTACTCAAGCACCTGCTCTTTTCCGTCAACTTCCGCAAAGAAACATGCCTCTCCCACTTCCATCTTTGCCTGCCCGGAAGTTCCTTCTGTAATCTCCGCCTGCACCGGCGCCAGCTGCTCATCGGACAGTAGCACTTCCAGCACAACCTGATCCGTATACTGCGTATCCAGAATCTGAATTCCGCTCTCTCCTAATATGTACTGGATTTTACCAAGTCCGGTATAATCCGTTGTAATCTGAAGTTTAGATCCTGAAATTCTGGTTACAATCTGGGAAGAAGCCAGTCCTGCCTGCACCGAAGACGAATATGCCCGTACCAGTCCTCCTGTTCCAAGAAGTGTTCCTCCGAAATATCTTGTAACAACTACTACAACCTGATGAAGTCCCGCACCAGTCAGCACATCCAGCATCGGTTTACCGGCTGTACCATTCGGCTCCCCATCATCACTGCACCGCATCAGCTCCTGCTGCTCTCCAACAATATAGGCAAAACAATTGTGTCTGGCATTCCAGTATTTTTTCTTTGTAGCTTCGATAAAAGCAAGCGCTTCCTCTTCTGTCTTCACCGGACTTACAGTTGCAATAAAACGAGATTTCTTTTCTACAATTTCGGCTTCACCGCCGGTATATACAATTTTATATTCTAATGCCATTATTTTTGTTCCTTTCTTTCCTGCACGAGCTGATGATACTTTCCTTTTACATCAGACAGTCACTCATGATAAAACAGCCCGAAAAATACACTTACTTATTATAATACCGAATTTCTTAAGATTTTCCTACCAAAATATGAAGTTTTCATTTTTTTCTTTATTTCAAAGACTATCTTTGCTATAATGACGTGGTATGAAGGAGGCAAAAACTCATGAATTATGGTAAAAGAAAGGCTGCCAGGCAGCAGAAACGAATAACATCCAAATCTGCCATGCAAGGGAAACGCGTCGGCGTCCGCCTGTTCAAAGCTTTGCTGCTCTGTATTGTGCTGGTCGGAGTGATTGGTATCATCGGCGGCGGATTATTTGTAAAACGTATCATAAACAATGCGCCTGAGGTATCCCCTTCCGATGTCAAACCGCAGGGATTTACAACTTTTGTTTATGCAGATGACGGTAAAACGGAAACACACCGTTTTGTAGCTTCCGGTTCAAACCGTGTTTACAAAACAATTGATGATATTCCGGATAATCTGGCTCACGCATTTGTTGCAATTGAGGATGAACGTTTTTACAAACATAATGGTATCGACTTACAGGGTATCGCCCGTGCAGCAGTTTCCACACTGACCGGTTCCGAACAAGGCGCCAGTACACTGACACAGCAGCTCATCAAGAATAATGTTTTCCCGAACTTTGTAGACGAGAAGACATTTGCAGACAAATTAGAGCGTAAGTTCCAGGAGCAGTATCTTGCTTTACAGATTGAGAAGCAGATGAGCAAGAATGAGATTCTGGAAAGTTATATGAATACGATCAACCTTGGACAGAACTGTCTTGGTGTACAGTCCGCATCCATGCGTTATTTTGGAAAAGATGTGTCCAAGCTTACATTATCTGAATGTGCGGTTATTGCCGGGATCACTCAGAATCCATCCGGCTACAATCCGGTAACACATCCGGATGCCAATGCCAAGAGACGAGACAACGTTCTGAAAAACATGCTTGAACAGGGTTATATTTCAAAAAAAGAATATAACAAGGCAAAGAAAGACAAAGTTTATGCACGTATTCAGAAAGCCAACAAGAAAAACAGTGATAATAATAACGCTGCCAGCTATTTTGTAGATGCACTTTCTGACCAGGTTATCCACGATCTGAAAGAACAGCTCGGATACACAGATGCACAGGCATACAATGCTCTCTACAGTGGCGGCTTAAGCATCTATTCTACCCAAAACAAAAAGATGCAGAAGATCTGTGATGAAGAGATGAACAAAGACTCTAACTATCCTGGACTTAAGGAATACGGTCTGGATTATGCCCTTACCGTAACCCGTGCTGACGGTTCTGTTAAGAATTACAGCTCTGGCCATGTAAAAAAATACGTCCAGAAGAAATACGGCAAATCACAGGGGCTTTTATACTCCAGCAAAGAAGAAGCCAAGCGTATGGTAAAAGAATGGAAGAAGACCATCGCCAAAAAAGGAGACAAATATAACGAAGTAATGAACATTACTCCACAGCCTCAGGCCTCCGTTACTCTGATGGATCAGAGCAACGGCGAGATCAAAGCTATGGTAGGCGGACGTGGTGCCAAAGGTTCCAGCCTCAGTCTGAACCGTGCTTACAAGGGTGCAAAACGTCAGCCTGGATCTACATTCAAGGTTCTGGCAGCTTATGCACCTGCAATTGATGCATGTGGCAAGACACTTTCTTCTACCGTTGTTGATGAGCCTTACAGTTATAAAAATGGCAAAAGCGTGCGAAATGCCAGCCGTTCTTACAAAGGAACTGTTACTTATCGTACTGCTATCGCCAATTCCATCAATGTCTGCGCAGTCAAGGTCAGTGATGAGATCACACAACAGCTGGGGTATGAATACTGTAAAGACAAATTTGGAATCAGTACACTTGTTAAGAACAAAGAAATCAACGGAAAGATTTTCAGTGATGTTAACCAGACACTTGCACTTGGTGGTATCACAGAAGGTGTTTACAACTATCAGCTCTGCGCTGCATATGCTTCCATTGCTAACGGCGGTGAATATAACACACCTACCCTTTACACGAAAATCGTAGATCATGATGGGAATGTTCTGTTAGAGAATCCGGGTTCATCCCACAGAGCAGTCAAAGAAAGCACTGCTTCTCTTCTTACAAGCGCATTACAAAGTGTTGTTAAAGAAGGTACAGGACGTTCCTGCCAGTTAGACAATATGGCAACTGCCGGTAAAACCGGTACAACAACTTCCAACAAGGACTTATGGTTCTGTGGCTTCACTCCTTATTACACCTGTGCAGTATGGGGTGGATATGATGACAACAAGGAATGCGGCTATGACACAAGCTTTCGTTTCCGTCTCTGGAAAGGAATTATGAGCCGTATCCATGAGAATCTTGAATCAAAAGATTTTGATACAAACGCAGGACTGGAAAAAGTATCTGTCTGTAGCATTACTGGTAAGCTTCCGCGTTCCGGATGTCCGACCGAGACAGAATACTTCACGGAAGACACCGTACCTGCAGAGACCTGTCCGGGACATTCCAGCTACGACAGTGGATCCAATTATAACAATGATAATAACAGCAATAACGGTAACACCGGTGATACGAACAATGGTAATACCGGCAACAACTCTGGCGGTAATACTGGCGGTAACTCTGGCGGCAACTCCGGTGGCAACACTGGTGGCAACTCTGGCGGTAACTCTGGTGGCAACTCTGGCGGTAACTCTGGTGGCAACTCTGGCGGTAACTCTGGTGGCAACTCTGGCGGTAATACCGGTGGCAACACTGGTGGCAATACTGGCGGTAACTCCGGTGGTGATACTGGTGGTAACTCCGGTGACAACACTGGTGGCGGCACTGGTGGCGGCACCGGCGGACATGGTAATTAATCATCAATAAATGAATAGTAAAAAAGCATTGGGTTTGTAGAACCGAATGCTTTTTCATTTGCTCAGCTATTTTTTTATTTTATAATCTCTGCAATTTTAATTCTGCAATTTTAGTCAAGGATTAGTTTTGCAGCTCCGCATATTCCTGCATCATTTCCTAATTCTGCAAGTTTAAACTGTACATCCTGATTTGCAAAGAATGCATTTGCTCTGTAGTTCTTGACAATATAGTCAAGAAGGATCTCTCCTGCCTTTGATACACCTCCACCAATTACGATTACTGCCGGATCAACAACAACTGCAATGTTAGCAAGTGCATGTCCAAGATATTTTCCAAATTCTTCTACAATCTCTTCTGCAATTTCATCCTGTGCCTTTAATGCATCAAATACTGCTTTTGCATCTACATGTTCCTGACTGCGTAACAGGCTGGACTTTGCATCCTTTTCAAGACGCAGTGCTGCAAGTCTTGCAATACCTGTAGCGGAAGCATACTGCTCCAGGCATCCTTTTTTTCCACAGCCACAGGTTTCTGTCTCTGTTTCATTCACACAGATATGACCGATCTCCCCACCGGCACCATTCGTACCAACCAGAGGATGTCCTTCCAGGATTACGCCACCGCCTACACCTGTTCCCAGCGTAACCATGACGATATTCTTCTCACCTTTTCCAGCCCCAAGCCACATCTCGCCAAGGGCTGCTACATTGGCATCATTTCCCAGTCTGACTTTCAGACCGGTCAGCTCTTCCATTTCTTTTTTAACTTCCTTATAACCCCATCCGAGATTCGCTGTATTCTGCACAATACCCACTTCCGTCACCGGAGCCGGAACACCGATTCCTACTCCTTCGATCTGATCCTTTGCAATCTTCTTTTTCTCACAAAGTTCCTCTATAGAAGCGGCAACATCCGGAAGGATCGCAGCGCCTTCGTTTTCTGTGTGGGATGGAATCTCCCATTTTTCCAGAAGTACACCATCGATCTGGAACAATCCCATCTTCACAGTTGTTCCGCCAATATCTACGCCAAAACAATATTTCATAATTATTCTCCCTGTTTCTTAGCCATATTTTCCTGCACACGTTTGTATAATTCCTGTGCAGCATTATATCCCATACTTTTCTGTCTGTGGTTGATTGCCGCAGTCTCAACAATGATAGCAAGATTACGTCCCGGACGGATCGGTAACTGATGACATACAACTTTATTGCCAAGAAATTCTGTATATTCTTCTTCCAGTCCCAGTCTGTCATATTCTTTATCACGATTCCAATCTTCTAATGTGATAACAAGATCGATATTCTGTGTCTCTCTTACACTCTGTACACCAAACAGCATCTTCACATCTACAATGCCGATTCCTCTTAACTCAATAAAATGTCTCGTAATATCCGGCGCCTTACCTACCAGTGTATCATCACTGACCTTGCGGATTTCTACAACGTCATCGCTTACAAGACGATGTCCACGCTTGATCAGCTCAAGCGCCGCCTCACTCTTACCGATTCCACTCTCTCCCATGATCAGCACACCGACACCATATACATCAACAAGTACACCATGAATCGAAATGCAAGGCGCCAGTTCTACATTTAACCAGCGGATGATCTCAGCCGTAAATGTAGATGTATTGACCCCTGTAGAAAATACCGGGACATTTGCCTTATTTGCTTTCTCCAGAAGCATTGGTTCCGGTTTTAAACCACGGCAGTATACAATACACGGAATCTCATAAGACAATAACATGTCATAGATTTTCTCTTTTTTCTCTTCTTCTATATTCTGAAGATATGTGTATTCTACATATCCGATAATCTGCACACGTTCTGATGCAAAATGTTCGAAAAATCCAGTAAGCTGCAATGCCGGACGGTTTACATCCGGAACGGAAACTCCTGTTTTTGTATAATCTACATCCGGAGTCAGATTCTTTAGGTCAAACCGCTCTACAATCTGACTTAATTTCACTTGATTTACCATACTGTTTCCTCCACCCTTTCTTTCCAGTATTTCTTAATTGTGCAAAAAATAACACACAATATTATATCATATCAATGAAAGAATTTGTATACATCTTCTGCTGATTTTTTATTCATTGATGGCAGTTTCTGAAGCTCTTCTACAGATGCTTGTTTTATTGCATCTATATTTTCAAAATGCTTCATCAGTTCTTTTCTTCTTGCCGGCCCTACTCCCGGAATGTCGTCCAGAATCGAACGTACCTGTCCTTTTCCTCTCAGTTGTCTGTGGAAGGTAATAGCAAAACGGTGTGCTTCATCCTGAATTCTGGTGATCAGCCGGAATGCTTCTGAATGTATGTCGATCGGAAGCTCCACATTTTTATAATACAGCCCTCTTGTGCGGTGATGATCGTCTTTTACCATTCCACATACCGGGATCGAAATGTCAAGTTTTTGCAGTACCTCTTCTGCAATATTTACCTGTCCGCGTCCACCATCCATCAGTATAAGATCTGGAAATACCGTAAATCCTCCCAGCTCTTTTCCTTCTTCCTGTTCTCTGAGACCATGGGTAAATCTGCGCGTCAGCACCTCTTCCATACTGGCATAATCATCCGGTCCCTGTACGTTCTTGATACGGAACTTACGGTAATCGTTTTTCTTTGGCTTGCCCCGCTCGTACACAACCATGGAGCCTACCGAAGCAAAACCACTTGTATTGGAAATATCAAATGCCTCCATTCTGGAAATGCCTGACAGTCCGAGTATTTTTTCCAACTCTTTGACAGCTCCGATCGTCCGTCCTTCTTCTCTTTTCAGCCGTTCCTTGTCCTTTTGTAATACCATGGCGGCATTCTTTTCAGCCAGTTCAACAAGTTTCTCTTTCTGCCCTTTTTTCGGAATGATCAGGTGGACTCTCCGTTCCTTTTTCTTGCTCAGCCACTCTTCCAGAAGTTCCTGGTCTTCCACTTCCTGCGGAAGCATAAGCTGCGAAGGAATATACGGTGTTCCTGCATAAAATTGTTTGATAAAGCTGGTCAGTGTTTCTTTTTCTGTCTCTCCCGGCGCTGTTTTTAAATAAAAATGATCTCTTCCGATCAGTCTGCCTCCACGGATAAAAAAAACCTGCACGACCGCATCTGCATATTCTGTCGCCATAGCAATAACGTCTCTGTCTTCTCCTGCTGTGTCCGTGATCTTCTGCTTCTGCGCAATCTTCTGCACACTGAACAATAGCTCCCTGTATTCTGCTGCCTTCTCAAATTCCAGTACTTCTGCCGCATCCTGCATCTGTTTTTCCAATCTCTTTAATATAATGTCATAATTCCCATTCAGAAAATGCAGTACCTCCTGCACGGACTTCTGATACGCTTCCTGGCTTATATATCCCTGACAGGGCGCATCGCACTGATGAATGTGATAATTCAGGCATGGGCGTTCTTTTCCCGTATCCCTTGGCAGTTTACGATTGCAGCTCCGGATATGATATAATTTGCGGATCAGTTCGATCGTATCTTTTACTGCACCGGCACTTGTATATGGTCCAAAATATTTCGCTTTGTCTTTTATCATCTTTCGCGCCAGCATTATTCTTGGATATGCTTCATCCGCTGTCACTTTGATAAATGGATACGCCTTATCATCCATAAGCATCGTATTATACTTTGGATGGTGTTCCTTGATCAGATTACATTCCAGAACAAGCGCTTCCAGTTCAGAATCCGTAACGATATACTCAAATCTCCGGATATGCGTTACCATCTGCTCAATCTTTGCGCCTTTATTCCTGCTGCTCTGGAAATACTGACGCACCCGATTTTTAAGGCTGATCGCTTTTCCGACATATATGATCATATCTGTCTCATCATGCATGATATATACTCCCGGTTTTCCCGGAAGTTTTTTTAACTCTTCAGGTATATCAAACATTTGTCTTCCCTTTCTTTTTCTGATTCACATCGTAATTATTGTATCGGAAAAAAGGTCTGTAAGCAAGGTCTTGCAGAAGGCTTTTCATTATAACAGAAATCATATTTTCTCTATACAAGTAAAAAAGAGTACACAGATAAGAAAAATGGAGCAGATAAAATCTGCCCCATTTTGTATACTTACAATCTCTTATACTTCTTTCATTGCAATTCGTTCTTCGCCGGATGCCTTCTTCTCTTCCGGATCGGTTCCTTCCACTTCATGTAATATCTGCATAAATTCCTTACCTGTAATGGTCTCTTTCTCGATCAGGAATGCAGCAATCTTATCCAACGTTTCTCTGTGTGCCTGTAATAATGTCTTCGCCTGCTCGTAAGCCTCTTTTAGCATCTTCATGACTTCTTTGTCAATCTCAGATTCTGTCTCTGCTCCACAGTTGGAAACCGGTCTTCCGTTCAGGTATCTGTTCTGTACCGATTCCAGTCCGATCAGTCCGAACTTCTCACTCATACCATACTGCGTGATCATCGCTCTTGCTACCTGTGTTGCTTTCTCGATATCGTTTGAAGCACCTGTCGTAACCGTATCAAATACAATCTCTTCTGCAGCACGTCCGGCAAGCATACCAACTAACATTGCTTCCAGTTCTTTCTTCGTATTCAAATACTTCTCTTCCTCCGGAGTCTGCATAACATAACCGAGTGCTCCCATCGTACGTGGTACGATTGTAATCTTCTGTACCGGCTCTGCATCCTTCTGAAGTGCGCTCACCAATGCATGTCCGACTTCGTGGTAGGAAACGATTCTTCGTTCCTCCTGACTCATAATACGGTCTTTCTTCTCCTTGCCGACCAGTACAACTTCTACAGCCTCAAACAGATCTGCCTGCGATACCGCATGTCTGCCATGTTTGACTGCATTAATCGCAGCTTCATTGATCATATTGGCAAGATCTGATCCGACAGCACCGGAAGTTGCCAGTGCGATCTCTTCCAGATCAACCGTCTCATCCATACGGACATCTTTGGAATGAACTTTTAATACTTCCACACGTCCTTTTAAATCAGGTTTTTCAACAATGATACGTCTGTCAAAACGTCCCGGTCTTAACAGCGCCGGATCCAAGATCTCCGGACGGTTCGTTGCCGCCAACAGAACAAGTCCTTTATTGCTCTCAAATCCGTCCATCTCTGCAAGGAGCTGGTTCAGTGTCTGTTCTCTCTCATCGTTACTTCCCATCTGGTTGTCACGGCTCTTACCGATTGCATCGATCTCATCAATGAAAATGATACACGGCGCCATCTGCTGCGCCTGTTTGAACAGATCTCGTACACGGGAAGCTCCAACACCCACATACATCTCAACAAAAGCCGAACCGCTGAGTGAGAAGAACGGTACTTTCGCTTCTCCGGCGACCGCTTTTGCAAGTAATGTCTTACCGGTTCCCGGAGGTCCGACTAACAGTGCACCTTTCGGAAGTTTCGCACCAACGCTTGTATATTTTCCCGGATTATGCAGAAAATCTACGACTTCCTGCAGAGATTCTTTTGCTTCATCCTGTCCTGCTACATCCTTAAATGTAACTCCGGTCTGCTTCTCCACATACATCTTGGCATTGCTCTTGCCGATTCCCATCATGCCGCCACCCTTAGACATACGCTTTGTCGTCCAAATGATCAGTGCCACCAGACATGCCACCGGAAGGAATGTGCCGAGAAGCTGGAGCATGACTGCGGATGTTGTATCCGGTATCTTTGCGTTATATTCTACATGCGCTTTATACAGTTTGTCAGACAGCTGATCGTCCTTGACAACTCCTGTATAATACTTCTTCGCAATCCGGTCTCCGGATTCTTTCTTCATTGTGATGATCAGTTTATCACTGTCGATCTCAACTTTGTCTACTTTTCCTGCATCGACATATTTTAAAAACTTGTCGTAGCTGATCTCTGTCTCGGATCCTTGTCCCTGAAACTGGTAAAGTGCCAACACAAGTATCGTCGTGATCAGAGTCACTAAAATGACAAATGAAAAGCCCTGTCGGTTATTCTTTTTAGGATCTTGATTTTTCTTATTCTGGTTGTCCATATTCTTCCTCCTATTACATTACATAATTATAAGGACAGCCCACACGGAAATCAATAAAAGATTAACTATCTTTTGAATTTTAAGCACTATATAAGCCTTTTTTAATTTATTTTATAGATATTTTATAAGAATATACATAGCTTTTTATAGTTTCTACAAAATATTAGTATCAAAACAGTATCACCAACCAAGCACGGCTCTTTCAACTTCACTGTATCCCGTGCGCTGGAAACTCTCAATTCCAACATGATAAATTGGGTAAGGTGTTATATACTGTTCGAAATATGGGCGAAACTTTTTGCTTATGTGCGGTCTTCTAAGTGTCCTTAGTGCCTG
>NZ_JACOOY010000024.1:0-20593 GCF_014287705.1 Dorea hominis
TGCAAGTATTGCTATGCTTCTTTTATGAAGCGCTTTACCGGGCACAAGGAGGAATGGGGCACTTTCCTTGATGTGAAGCATTGGCCGGAAATTAAAAATCCGAAGAAATATGCCGGACAACGGGTGGTCATCGGTTCTGTGACAGATGGATACAATCCACAGGAGGAGCAATTCGGGAATACCAGAAAACTTCTGGAGCAGCTGATCGGCAGTGACGCAGATATTCTGATCTGCACAAAGTCTGATCTTGTGGTACGGGATATTGATCTGCTGATAAAGCTTGGACGAGTGACCGTTTCATGGTCGATCAACACACTGGATGAAAATTTCAAGAACGATATGGACTCTGCTTCAAGCATTGAGCGTCGTATCGCTGCTATGAAGCAGGTATATGAAGCAGGGATCCGTACAGTCTGTTTCGTATCCCCGGTATTTCCCGGTATCACGGACTTTGAAGCGATCTTTGAGCGGGTAAAGGATCAGTGCGATCTGTTCTGGCTAGAAAACCTCAATCTTCGGGGTGGCTTCAAAAAGACGATTATGGATTACATAGCAGAGAAACATTCTGACCTTGTGCCGCTTTATGACGAAATCTATAACAAGCACAACCGCAGCTATTTCAAAACTCTGGAAGAAAAAGCCGAAGAAATGGCAAAGCAATATGACTGTTCCTTTGTTGATAATGAAATGCCCTACGGCAGGGTGCCACAGGGACATCCAATCATCGTAGATTATTTCTATCATGAGGAAGTCCGTGGAACAGAGAATACCGGAAAAAGAAATCGCTAAATTCCAGTTTGCCGAAATATCTTTCTAACTTTCCCTATTTTACAGGATTTTCAGCCCATTCATTAGTGAAATGATATGTATTTTCCCTTATTTTTGCCCTTATGAGATAATCGTAAGGGAAATAAGGGAAAGTTTTATTTAGTCGTTGCCTGCCACTTTATCAAGTAACTTTGCGGATTCCCGCTTGGCTTTTCTTGTGGAATGGGCGTAGACATTCATTGTGGTACTGACATCTGAGTGTCCTAACAGTTCCTGTACATCTTTCGGAGCTGCTCCATTTGCCAGAAGGTTGCTTGTGTAGGTGTGTCGCAACTGGTGAAAATGAAATCCTTCAAATCCATCCAGTTTCTGAGCAATCTTCCTGCAAACAATTCCTAACGTGCTTGGCAGTTCCAAACTTCCATCCGGTCTTAAGCAGACAAAGGATATTTCCTTATAATCTTCTGGAACATTCTCTGTTCCGTCCAGATGATAGAACTCATAGTAAACTCTGTTTTTGTCTTTTACTTCTCTGTAGTAGTTTTTGTGGTAAAGTTCTCCGTACTGCATTCGGTTTTTAAGTTGTTCCTTTCGGGCATTGCGAAGAATCTCTGCCAGTGTATCTCCAAAATCAACAATCCTTACCTTTTTTCGTTTGGTTGGTCCGATGATATTCTTGTGCCTTGAACCATCATATCGGATACTGCGTCTGATCGTAAGGCACTGTTCTTCAAGATTTACATCCTGCCATGCCAGACCACAGGCTTCACCGATACGAAGTCCTGCATAATAAGCTATCTGGATTGGAAGTATTGCCGGTGGATTGTAATCCTGTAGAAATTCAATCAGTCTTTCATAATCCTCTCGTGGAATTGGCTGTATATCGCCATCCATGTCATCATCAGAAAACAGGTCAACCTCATCCGTCTGGTATTTCAGCTTAATATACTGCATCGGATTGAAAGTGATATATTGCTTTGGTGATACTGCAAACCGGAATGACTGCTGTAATACTGCCGAGAAAGAACGAATGTAATCTTTGCTGTAACCTTTTCTTTCTGAACCATCTGGATAAGTGCCACCAAAGGAAAGCAGATCGAAGAAGGCTTGTAAATGCTCAGATGTTACATTTTTCAACTTTCTCTCTGAAATTGGATGCTTCTTGATGTTGGTAATAGCACCAAGGTAATTCTGGACTGTCCCATTACTGAGAGTACCGGTCTTTAATTCTTCCTCTGCCCATATATCAAGTAATTCTCCAACTGTAATATTTTCCGACTTTGCAATGAATTTCTTGCTTTCGTAATCGTCCATTGCCTGACGGAGCAGTTTTTCCGTTTCACTTTTGCTTTCTGTTCCAGCGTATTCTTTCTGAACCAGATTGCCGCTTGCATCTTCTACATAGAAGCGGTAGTACCATTTCTTTCCTTTTTTTCTTACAGATCCTTTTGCCATAATCGTGTGTCTCCTTTCGATATCAGACAATCGGAACTGATGAAATGCTTCTTGCGTGTAGGCATCTTATGGACAAGTCCATAAGCCAATTCGCCGCTCGTCAAATCTGTAAACAGCCTGACTTGCTCGTGCTCATTGTATCATAACTCCGGTTGTCGTTCTATACCGAATCGGAATCCTCATACAAAACTTCTGATAAAAGATTTTCAAGCCTTTGTTCTGCCATTTCCGGTTTCTTGGAATAGAGCCTTACAATATCTGCCATATCATTAAAGGCATTAACGGTATGGGTGATCTCCCGGAGAAACATAATCTCGTTATATTCATCATTCGATTCAAATCCCATTGCCTTTGCAATATCCGCTTCATTCGTGTTGCCCTTGTAATTCTTGCAGGCAAACTGGAATGATTCAAGAAACAGGTTATATTGCTTTAACATCAACAGCAGTAAATCTTTGGAAAAAGCATCTTCCTTTTTACTAAGGTCGAGAGGTAACTGTTTGAGAATATCGCCCATTGCATCACGAATCTGTAATTCTTTCTTATCCGTAATATCGGTTTCGTATTCATCGGTTTCCCCCTTGAGCCATTCAATAGATACATGAAGTGCTTCCGAAAGACCTTCCAGCACCATCTTTTTGGTATTGTCAATCGAACCATTCTCATAACGCAGGATTGTGGAAGCGGTAACTCCCATCTTCTCTGCAACATAAGGCTGTGTCAGATTTAATTCCAGACGACGCTGTTTTGCCCTGCTACCTATCAGCTTGCGTAGTTCTTTATCTTTCATGCTGATTGCCTCCTTTTTCGGTATGTATGAATTATAGCATGTACCTCACATAATTGCAATATGCAATATAATAATTATTTTTAAAATTTCATAACGCTTGACAACACAATATAAAACCGCTATACTAACAGCACAACAAAAATTGCATAATGCAATTTATAAGGAGGTGACAAGATGACGGAAAGAAAGATTGCATTATCCATCGAGGAAGCAGCCGACTATACAGGAATTGGCAGAAACACTTTGAGAAAGCTGGTTGAATGGAAGAAGCTTCCGGTATTAAAGGTCGGAAGAAAAGTCCTTATTAAAACTGACATTCTGGAAAAGTTCATGGAAGCCAACGAGGGGCGTGATCTGAGGGATAAAGGAAATGTAAAAGCTGTCACAAGAAATGTGGCAACTTAAAAAGGCGGCTTCCTAAGAAACCGCCAAAGGTTCTATCAGACCGAAGCCATGATATACCTACACGCAAGAGGATTATACCATGTGCTTCTCCTGATATGCAACCGGGAACTGTTGTTTATCGGAAAAAGAAAGGATGAAGACGATATGGCGAAATCAACAAAGACTTATGAAGAAAGAATACGTGCATTAGAGAAAAAGGAACAGGAAAGCATTGAAGCTACAAAAAAGCTCATTGCACAGCGGAAGGAACTGGAAAAGCGAAAGAAAGCAGAGGAAAGTAAAAAACGAACCCATAGGCTCTGTCAGATTGGTGGCGCAGTGGAATCGGTTCTTGGCTGTCCGATTGAGGAGGAAGATTTACCAAAGTTGATAGGCTTCTTAAAAAGGCAGGAAACAAACGGAAAGTTTTTCTCAAAGGCGATGCAGAAAGAGCCACTTACAGATATGGAGGAAGTGTAATGGCGGAGGGAGTGGTTTTTCCATTCCCTTCATTGCCTTTGAATGAAGGGCGCACTTATGGACAACCAGAGGTCGTCCTTATAAGTTTGCCACAAGTGGCAACCGGTCTGCGCTTACGCTTGCCGGGCTCGTTCCGTCGGCGGGGCTTTCAGCCAGACCTGCTCATGCCGCAGGGGGCACTCTTGCGCAGAGGGCGTTCCGACAGCTTCACTTCTGCCAAACCAGAAGAAGATGCTGTCGGAAATCAATGCCGGATACGGCAGAAAGGGGGAATCGTATCATGGCGATATTTCACTTTACAGTAAAGATTGTCGGGCGCAGTAAAGGAAAATCTGTCATATCCGCATCGGCATATCTTAATGGAGATGTGATGAAGAATGAGGAAACAGGCAGAATCAGTTACTATACTTCCAAAAAGGAAGTCGTCTACACCAGTCTGATGATGTGCGAAAATGCACCTCCTGAATGGCTGCATGTACCGGAAGAAAATATAAAAAGGTTTCAACAGTCTATCCGTTATAAAAGAGCGGATGATAAAGATGCCGCACTGGAAAAGTTTAAAATCACATTTCAGAAACAGCGTCTATGGAATGAGGTATTGAAGATAGAAAAAAATGCAGATGCACAGCTTGGACGCTCATTTGAATTTTCCCTGCCGAAAGAATGGAGCAGACAGGAACAGATTGATTATACAACCGAATATATTCAAAAGACTTTCGTGGATAAGGGAATGTGTGTCGACTGGAGCATACACGATAAGGGCGATGGAAACCCACATGTGCATTTACTTGTAACCATGCGACCATTCAATCTGGATCATTCATGGGGCAGCAAAGAAGTCAAGGACTGGGATTTTGCCAGAGATACTGACGGAAATATCGTGGTTGATGAATCCCACCCGGACTGGTGGCAGGATAAGAAAAATCCTGACCGGCATGGAATCCGCATTCCGGTACTTGATGAAAACGGAGTACAGAAAGTCGGGGCAAGAAACCGAAAACAATGGAAACGGGTTCTGACCGATGCTACCGGCTGGAATAATCCAAAGAATTGTGAGTTATGGCGAAGCGAATGGGCTGGGATGTGTAACCGGCATTTATCCATAGACAATCAGATTGACCACCGCTCTTATGAAAGACAGGGCAAATTAAAAATCCCTACGATTCATGAGGGTGCGGATGCAAGAAAGATTGAGGAAAAATATCTCACCGGACAGATATGGAATGGTTCATGGAAGGTAGAGGAAAACCAGATGATTAAAAAACAAAATGCACTATTGCAAAAGGTAATTGAAACCTTTGGTAAGGTATCCGGTGCATTGTCGATGTGGAGGGAGTGGTTGAATGACATTAGAAGAAAGCAAAGAAGTAATTCCCATGATGGAAGCAATGATTACACAGATAGAGGAACAGCAGAATATCATGGCAGAGATGCTTCAGGAAATACAGGAAAAGGACGAGAAGCTGATGTGCTTTCAGGAGCAGGAAGAACGATTGCAGCAATTAGAGAGCGAATTATCAGAACTGCTTCAAATCTTGCCGGATACAGAAGAACTGTTGATACTTCTGGAAGAAAAGACAGACCAGATACAGAAGCTTACAGACGAAAATCAGCAATGGCAGGAATTGGCACAGAAATTAAACAGCGAGAACCGGCTATTGCAGAAACAGAACAGCGAATTACTGAACTTGAACAGCAATTAGAGAAAGGAAGGTCGATTGATGAACGAATTAAGAAACTCAAAGAGCGACGATCAACTGGAAGAGTTGCTTCTGCTGACAGAGCAGATGCAGGAAGAACTCGACCAGAAAGACAGGACTATCCGGGAACTGAAAATGCAGCTCGACGAATCGCTGACCTTGAACGAGAGGTTAAACAGCGAGAACAGAGCAGGGAACATTCAAGCCTTAAAGAACGACTTGAGGAAAACAAAAGAATTGTTGCAGAGAGAGAAAGAGAAAACGCACGCTGCCGAAATCATGACAGAGGAATGTCAAGATAAGCTAAGGCAGGCAGAACAGGAACGGGACTATGCACTCTCTCATCAGAAAAAAGTAGAGATACCGGTTGAAAAGCCAGTACTCTATCAAAAGTGTGGGAACTGTAACCTGACAGCTTATCTGAAAGCCAAGGAAAAGTATGATACGCAGAGAGAAAAACTGGCAGGCAGATATAAAACAAAAACAGCCATGTATGAAGCATTGATGTTTCTGCTGATATGGTATTCCGTATCAACTACTCTTTTTCAGATGATACGGTCAAAAATATTTATTTCTGATTGCGTGGTATTCTTTGATACAATCGCCACTTTTATACAGACCATTGCAGGGTGGATTATACTGACAGGAAAGAACATGGCACAGATTAGTAATGGAATATCCAATCCTGTCGTTGCCGGAATTGTATATTGGCTGATAAGAATACTGATCTGCGGTGGATGTTTGGTGGGTGCTGGAATACTTGTAGCATTTATAGAGATAAAGATTGCAGAGTTATATAAGAAGTGCTGTTGGGATATGATTACCATAATGGTAATACTTATAAGCATGGCAACAGCTATCTACTTTGGGAAGTGGATAAAGACAACATTGCCAATCAATCTGCTATTTCTCTTATTATTCGTGCAACTGGTATATGTTGGAATCAGGTGGTATGTAAAGGGATGGCGAGAAACAAGGGGATATCATTAAAACAAAAATACCGATATTTTATTGGTACTATATGTCTTTACTTTCGTGCTAATATATATTATCATATTAGCACGAAAGGAGAAAGCATATGACTCAGTTTGAAAAATTAGATTTGTTGTTGCGTGAATGTGGAGGGACAATTCAGACATTTCAAGTTCTAAATAATGGAATTAGTAAGTCTGTGTTTTATGCATATGTGAAGGAACGAGGATTAGAACAAGCTGCTCATGGTGTGTATGTATCGCCGGATACGTGGACAGATGCAATGTACCTTTTGCATTTACGTTGTGGTCAAGCTGTATTTTCTCATGAAACTGCATTGTTTTTTCATGATTTAACGGACAGAGAGCCTTTGAAATACACCATAACAGTAAGAACTGGATATAATCCAAGTCGTTTGCAGGAAGACGGTTTTCAAGTGTACACAGTAAAAAAGGATTTACATGAAATAGGAATCATAGCTATGCAGACATCATTCGGACATTCCGTTCCCGTTTATGACATGGAGAGAACAATTTGTGATCTGCTTCGTAGCAGAAAAAATGTTGAAATGCAGGTCTTTCAAGACGCATTGAAACAATATGCAAAACGTAAGGATAAAAACTTACGGATGCTTATGAAATACGCAGCTATGTTTCATGTTGAAAACATACTTAGACCATATTTGGAGGTGTTACTTTAGATGATAACAACGGCAAGACAATTAAAGGATTTAATTCGTAATATGTCAAAGAAAAAATCCGCAGATGCACAGATTTTGATGCGGAATTATATGATGGAACGTTTTTTAGAACGAATTTCTTTATCAGAGTATAAAAACCAGTTTATATTAAAAGGTGGAATGCTTGTGGCGGCAATGGTTGGTCTGGATGCCAGAGCTACTATGGATCTGGATGCTACCATAAAAGGCACTAATGTTAGTGTGGAGGATGTAGAAATGATTATATCCCAAATTATATCAATTCCACTGGACGATGGTGTTTCATTTCGGGTCAAACGGATATCGGAAATCATGGAAGAAGCAGATTATCCTGGTGTTCGTGTAAGCATGGAAACGAAATTTGATGGTGTAATCACACCATTAAAGATTGATATTTCTACAGGGGATGTAATTACACCAAGAGAAATCAAGTACAAATTTAATCTTATGCTTGAAGACCGCACTATTGAGGTATGGGCATATAATCTGGAAACGGTATTGGCTGAAAAATTGGAAACTGTTGTTAGTCGAAACGTTACAAATACACGAATGAGAGATTTTTATGATATTTATATTTTACAAAAGTTGTATGGAGAACAACTCCAAAAACAAGTTTTATGGACTGCACTTGTGGCTACAGCCAAAAAAAGGGGAACATTAGACCTGATAGAAGCTGAGGATATAAGAGAAATATTTGATGAAATTGAATCAAGTCCGGTTATGGAGACCTTATGGAAAACATATCAAAAAAATTATTCTTATGCTGCTGATATTTCATGGCATGCAATTGTGAAGTCAATCTGTGCATTATATGGAAGTATATTGGAGAATATGTATGACACATAAAAAACTGATATGTAAATTACGTTAGCATTTTGAGTTGCCTAAATTCGAAAGTTAGGAAAATCTTAATAATTTCTCAGGCAATCCATTGTGAATTTAGATGTTGTATTTGCTATACTTAATTGGAAATATGAGCAAAGGAGTTGAAAATATGTCTGAAAAGATATTGATTATAGATGACGAGCAAGATATAGCGGATCTGTTGGAGGTCTACTTGAAAAACGAAAATTACGTCGTTTATAAATTTTACTGCGCAACGGATGCCATGTCGTGTATTGAAAGCGGCGACATTGATCTTGCCATTCTGGATATTATGCTCCCGGATATGAACGGCTTTTCACTTTGCCAGCTTATCCGAAAGAAATACACTTATCCAATCATAATGCTAACGGCTAAAATTGAGGAAACGGATAAAATAACGGGGCTGACATTTGCTGGGGTTAGATAGCGATACTTTTTACATCTACCATGTTGCGGCGGTCATGGTTGACAACTTGCGTCGGCTCCTGCTCGGTATCAACCTGTCCGACAAAGCTATAATGGATTTCGATTTTCCGGGTGTTGGTTTCCCGGTCTAATTCATGTATCAAAATACGGTCGATAAACTCATGGACGTTTTCATAGGTCAATTCCTGTATGTCGCTGTATTTCCCGACAATCTGAATAAACCTTGATATATCCCTTTTTCGCTCGGTAACGGTTGCGATCTGCTGTTGTAACTCGTCTATCCTTGCGGCAAGGGATTTCTTTTCGTCCTCATAGCCGGAAGTTAGAAACACAAACCGTTCATCTGTCAGTCTGCCTAATGCGTTGTCCTCATACAGCTTGCGGAAAAGCGTGTCAAGTTCGGTCATACGCGCCTGTGCTTTGAAAAGTTCCTTTTGCTGCTGCGCTAATGCCTTTCTCGCTTCCATGTCGCCGTACTCGGTAGCTTTACAGATAAAGTCCTGTTCGTGTTCCTTAACATACCGCAAAACCCGCCGCATATCTTCCAGCACTAAATCAAGAAGTACGTTTTTGCGGATATAATGAGAGGTACACTCGCTGCCTGTCCTTGCCCTGTTGCGCCATGCGCCGCAAGAATAGGAAAACTTGCGCGGCTCGATATTTACGCCCTGTTGGTAATACATCTTATGTCTGCAACCAGCGCAAAACAGCAAGCCGGAAAAAATATCAATCTCCGCTGCTTTTGTCGGGCGGTGGCGGGTAGCAATCCGCTTTTGCGCAAGTTCAAAGGTTTCCTCGTCAACAAGCGGCTCATGGGTGTTTGGGAAGAAATAGCGTTGTTCTTCTTCGTTCTTCCGGGTCTTTTTCGACTTGTAGGATACCTTGTGAGTTTTCGCGGTTATGGTATGCCCTAAATATTCCTGCCTTGCTAATATGTCATAGAGCGTTTTGTCCGGCCAAGTATAGGGGGCGATCATTGCCCGCTGATACCGCGCCTGTCCTGTACGCTGATAGCGCAACGCTCCAATCGTCAAGACTTTGTTTTCCGCAAGCCATTTTTGGATTTCGCACATACGCACGCCGCTAACAAACATAGCGAAAACCTGTTTGACAATCGGCGCGGTTTCCGGGTCGGGTATAAGGTGGTGGCGGTTGTTCGGGTCTGGGATATAGCCGTATGGATATTCCCCGTTGACGCGCTCGCCTTTTTGCGCCTGTGCCTGTTTAACTGCGCGGATTTTCTTGCTTGTGTCGCGGGCGTAAAACTCGTTAAACCAGTTCCGCAAGGGGGTAAACTCGTTATCCTCCCGCGCTGTGTCAACTCCGTCGTTGATCGCGATATAGCGTACTCCGTTTTCGGGAAATACAATCTCTATGAGTTCGCCCGTTTTCAGATAGTTTCTGCCAAGACGGGAAAGGTCTTTGGTAATGACCGTCGCCACTCGTCCGGCTTCCACTTCCTGCAACATCGCTTGCAGCCCCTCGCGCTCAAAACTCACGCCGGAAAATCCGTCGTCCACAAAAAACTTTGTGTTCAAAAAATGGTGTTCGTCCGCATAGCGTTGAAGTATCATTTTTTGGTGCTGTATGCTTCCGCTTTCTCCGGCTTGCATATCCTCTTGACTTAAACGGCAGTAAAGGGCGGTGATTTTATTCGACTGTAACATTAGTCCTCCTTTCCGACAGCCGAATAAACAGGTATAATGTGTTGCTATCATTATACCATATCCCGCCGCCTAATGCACTACTCGGACGCTAAAAATCCCGGATTTCCGGGCTTTTTCTGCAAATCCTTTACAATGAGTTTCTCAATCTTTTTATGGATTGTATCGGTTGCCTTTTCACTCGGCAACGCTTGAACAAGATAGGTGATTTTCCCTATTTTGCGTTCGGTTGTAATTGTCTGTTTTTTATCCATTAGAAAAACCTCCTTTTCCTGTATGGATAAACTATATTCGTCAAAAGGCAAAAACGGGCGGTTGTTAGCTGCAACCTCACGGGAGTTTCACCCCGGCCCATGCTTATGGGTGCGCCGCGCAATACTTTGAGGGTGTTCAACGCGGGAGTATCATTGTGCCGCCTTGTATGTCGTCGCCCACAAGCTGCTAAACCTGTTTTACGGCGCGGTAGTTCTCGCTCGGCTTTTCCCCTATGGGGAAAAGCTGTCATGGCGTACCCGCCGACTGGCTCGGTACAGACGGAATGTACCCGTTTGCCTGTTATGCTGCGCACCAAAGGCCGCTTTCTTTGTCAAAGAACAATAGGCTTTGTCGGCCTGCAAAAGCACATCAACAGCGGATATGCTTTTGCGGAACGACAAATAGCCCATAACGGGAAGCGTGGAAAGGGGACACGCTCCCCGCATGGGCTAAAAGATTATCCTACATGAAAAGCAAGGGTGCGGGTAATAAGGCGCACTTGCAGCCTGTTACGCATTTCCTCGTCCACATAGGAATAGGTATTGCCCGCGTCGTCTTTCAGCGTGCGGGTACAAAGTTTCGCTATGTAACCCTCGTAGTGCTTCAAGATCGCGCACATGGCGGTTGTGTCGCCGTTTGCCGCTGCGGAAATGACAGGGAACGGCAACAGATTTTCAGACTTCCTAACGGTATTCATCATCTGCTTTTCCCTCCAAATACTGTTTGATTTTCGCAAGCGCGGATTTCCTGTGCCGGAAAACCGTCGTGCGTACAACATTCAGCAGTTCGCCAATTTCCGCGTCGCTCATATCCAAGAAGTAGGACAAAAGGATAATGTCGCGTTTCCTTTCGGGCAAAGCGTTAAGGGCTTCGGCAAGCAGTTCATTTTTGACGAGTACATCAAAGCCGGACACTTGAAAACGGAAATAATCGCTTTCGTATTCGTCCGTTGTGAAAAGCTGCGCGAGTTCGCTTTCGCTCAAATCCGAAAAAGTAACTTCGCGTGCTGCGCGTTTCGCAAGAGTGCGGCGGTGGCTTTTCGCTTCGCCGACCAAAGTTTTCTTTGCTAATGCGTCGTACTGATGTTGTATTCTTTCCTTGTCGGAAGAAGATAGCTCCATAGAGTTCACCTCCTTCCCGCGTGGAGTAGAGGACGGGAGTTAAGGGCTTGTCCTCTCTGCCCCTTTCGCTCCGTACCCGTTCGGGAGATGGCTCTTGAGTGCGCTTTTCAGAAAAAAGTTGAAAAAAGCAAAATGCGCCCGTCCGCAAGACGCGGACGGGCGCAAAGGAAATGTAAGCAGTAGCTAAATGTATTGACAGTTCACATTCATAGCCGGAATATCCCGCTTGCGGAGCATAGCTTTTTTTGACCGCAAAGCATTAGGCGGGTTACAGTAAATAAAAATGGACACGGCGATACCTCCCCGATACCGCCGTATCCTTAAAAAAGGGCGACTTTAATACACTACCCGCAATCCATTCTATAATAGGGAACAGCGGCTTTTGCGCAATATTAAATAAAAAAGCCGATAACACATAGGTTTTTTGACCTAATGCGTTATCGGCTCTGCGTCTATGCGTCTGGCACTTTTAATCATTTTTTTTTGAATTTATTATATGTGTTAGCTAACTGTCCACAAGCCGCGTTAATCTCTCTGCCATGAGAAACTCTCATAGTAACTTCAAGTCCTGCTTGCTCTAATTGATGTTTGAATGCAACTATTTCCCGTTTCTGTGGTGCTTTAATTCTTGAATTGCTTGTTGGGTTGTATTGTAACACGTTAATCATAACTTTTTTGCCCCGAAACCATTTTGCAAGTTGTCTTACATCTGAGGGCCGGTCATTTATACCCGGTAAAAGCAAATACGCAAAGACAATTTTGCGATTATGCCTTTCAGAATAGGATAAGGCTTGCTTAACAACATCTTCAATAGCATATATGCGCATGTGAGGAATAATACGATTTCTTGCAGATTGTGTTGCTGCGTGTAAAGATATTGTCAACTGAATTTTAAGATGTTCCTCGCGCAATTTTTTTAATTGATCGACCGGACCAACTGTTGATATGGTAATGCCGTCGGTTGGAAAGTTGAGCCCATATCTATCTCGGAGAATATGGATTGCTTTTATCAAGTTGTCATAATTGAATAAAGGCTCTCCCATACCCATAAAAACGATACGGTTTACTTTTCGACGCAACAATATAATCTGTTGTACGATTTCTGACGATGTTAGATTACGAACAAAGCCATTTCGCCCGGACTCACAAAAAATACAACCAACAGGACAACCGACTTGTGTGCTCACGCAAACAGTTCCACCATCTCGCCGCTTGATAAAAACCGTTTCAATGTATTTGTTGTCTTTCAGTTCGTAAACATACTTTTCAGTATCACTGCTTTTGCAAATATTTTTTACCAACATTGATAGATTTTTTTTGCGTGGTAATTGCTTATATAATTCTTCATATAAGGCTTTTGCTTCATTCTCGCCAATAACTTCCGACATTTCTTTGTAAGTAAATCCGTATGGATCATTCCGTACTTCCGCAGGCGTATATTTAGGTAAACGTTTCATTTTTATATCCTTTCTTCTAAATAATAAAAGTTTGTTTTTCTGTATTTTTGATTACAATCTCTAATTTTTCTACATCAATGATATGCGTCAATTTGCATTTAGGGCAGAAAAGAGGAAAATCTTTTAATACAGTATTATGAAATACTTGAACTCTCGTCTTTCCGTTACAAATCGGACATTTTATCCAATATTTTTTAAGCATTATATTTCACTCGTCCTTTTTACACAAAAAAATGCAGGTCAATCCTCAACATGAGCATTGACCTGCATTTATAATGCACAGAGCAGTACAACAAAACTAAGGCATAGCTTGCACTATGTCTATACTATATCTATACGTCGTTAGTTTTTTGTATAGCATCCGCAAAATAAGCATGACAAAAAAGCCCATGTTGAAAATGGGAAAATCCTTTTTTTCAATGCTTATCTAATACGCATGCTATGCAACATAAACGCCACCTCCTTTTACATAAATTTTATTTTATCAGAAAATCAGTCTACTGTCAATACACAACAGGAAGTATTTAACCTAATGATATGAATTGTGTGGACATATCCAAAAAGAAAGGTGAACTGTAAAATGTAACAGGGTGAATGAAAATGGCAAAAAGACCCGTACCATTGTACGACTTTAAGGCTTTCGGGGCAGCTATAAAAGCCGCGAGAAATGAATACGGCGAGAGCCGCAAAAAGGTAAGCGACGAGTTATATATTTCCCCGCGCTACCTTGCGAATATCGAGAACAAGGGACAACAGCCGAGTTTACAGGTATTCTATGACCTTGTAACCCGGTATCATATTTCGGTAGATCAATTTTTCTTCCCGAACAGCAATGCGGAGAAATCCACCGGGCGGCGGCAGCTTGACGCGCTGCTGGACGGTATGAGCGATAAAGGCATACGGATTGTAACCGCAACAGCAAGGGAGATAACGGAAGTCGAAAAAGCAGAGGATTAACCTCACAATATGAGAAATCGGGAGATTGCAGCGCATGGCGGCTGCAATCTTTTTTTGCGTCCAAAATCAAAGGAACGCGCAACAAATACCGCCTTTCGGTGGGGGTATGGAGTAGATAGCAAGCACAGCAAACGAGTACCCGTTTGCGGAAAATGCTTGTTGGGATAATCCCAAACCCTTATACCGAAAGGCGGTGCGGAAATGGAAAACCGAAAGAGAAATATACAGATGAAGTTTTACGTTACGGAAGAAGAAAAGCGGCTGATCGACGAGAAGATGAAGCAGCTTCCCATAAAGCAGTATGGGGCATACTTCCGTAAAATGGCGATAGACGGGTATATTCTTGTCGTTGACCGAAGCGACACAAAAGCATATATCCGGGAACTGCAAGCGGTGAGCCGGAACATCAACCAAATTGCAAAACGCGCCAATGCGACGGGGACGGTTTACAGGCAGGATATAGAGGACATTAAAAAGGCGGTGGACGAGATATGGCGGTTACAAAGACGCACCCTATTAAATCAACCTTAAAGGCTGCGATAGACTATATCTTAAATCCCGAAAAGACAGACGGGAAGCTGCTTGCGTCCTCTTTCGGCTGCGGGCTGGAAACCGCCGATATTGAGTTTGCATGGACGCGGGAAGCTGCCGGAGATCGCGGCACACATTTAGGGCGGCACTTGATACAATCCTTTGCGGTGGGAGAACAGTCAATGCGGAGCATATAGCCAACAGAGGTGTAAACATCAATACTGTTGCGCTTGGGATTGTATTCTGCAAATATTGTTCTCATCGTATTAAATCTCCTTATCGTTAAATCAATCATTTGTTGCAAAAATCAGAAGCATTTCAATCAGTTCACAATGTCACTTTTATTTTGTGTTATACTGTTTTATATAATTTTCTTGCCCTTGTTTTTGCCCTTATCAGAGTTCGTAAACACTGGTGGGACGATATAACGCAAGGGAAACAATAAGGGAAAGCTCACCTGCGATAAACTTTGTGTTTTCAAGGGATTGAGAGATATTTGATAATAAAATATAACAGTTATTAAATCCCTTGGAATATATGAAATCTCAATTCAAGTTTGTTGAATTAAAAATGAAATAAAGTTCCAGTAATCATAGAGTGTATGGATTCAATTCCATATGCTCTTTTTCTTTACTTAATTTCATGAAAAATGTAAAAATCTAATGTTACGAGTTGCATTAAAGAAAACTCGTAAGAAAAAAGTAAAAAAATTTGCTTTTGACCACTGTAAAACATGCTCTGAGCGTTTCGTTATATGAAGGAATAATTTTTCTTTCATATTTCAAGGAAAAGAGGATAAAGAAATGTCAGAAAAAAGATGTTATACAGTTCAAGAGTTACAGGAAATCTTAGGAGTCAGCAGACCTACTATTTATAACCTTTTAAAGAAAAAGGAATTCCGGTGGATCCAGTTGGATGGCGGAAAGTATCGCATCTCTAAGAAGAGTTTCGATGACTGGCTCGATAACTTGGAACAATAAAAAACAGGGTGTTGATCAGGCAGATTTTGTCTGCAATCGACATCCTAAATTTTTATCTGGATTTGAGATATGATATAAGAAAAAAAACTAACACTAAAAAAGACAGGAAGTGAAGAATAAATGGCAACAGCAATTATGAAACAAAAAGAAGTTCCGGAAATGGACGATGTTGAAGAGATCATTTCAAAGATATCAGAAGACAGTCCTTACAAACGGCGTCCGACACAAAAGAGAACCTGGATGACCGTGCCGGAAATGGGAAAGCTGCTGGGATTAAAAAAGACAGATCGATACTGGCTGGTGCATAAAAATGTTTTTGAATCTAAAGAGATTGCTGGAAAGATACGAATCAATATTGCCAGCTTTGAAAAATGGTACGCCAATCAGATTAAATACCATAAAGTTACCGGAGAAGAACCAGGGAAAGAATTGAAATCCTGGTCCTATTCCGTTAAGGAAGTTGCGGATCTGTTGGGTGTTGATGAGTATCTTGTTTATGATTTACTCAAGAAAAATCAAATGGAAGCTGTTATTGTCGATTACTGGAAACGAATACCAAAAGAATCTTTTCAGAACTGGTATAAAAGCCAGTCCCGGTATCGAACAAAGGAAGACAGAAAAAAAGACGCTCTTCTGGAAGATGCAACAATTACGATGCCTGAGATGGCACAGCTGCTTGGAACAACCAGAAGCGCAGTATATACAATTCTTGATAATCCAAAGTATAGTCATTTTTTTGAATTCATTGTGATTGCAGAAAAGAAAAGGATCACAAAAGAGAGTTTTCGAAAATTCCTGGAAGGTCAGGATCGGTATAAGCTGGATCCATCGAATGATTATGAAGAACTTGCACAGGAACAAAATATTGCCCTGGCTAATTTCCGGCGGAAGAAATTATCACAGACCGGAATACGAGGAAGCAATGGAAATATAAAGTATCTTACTTTTGATGAAGCTTCCTATCTGGCAAAGGTCAGCAGAAGCATGATCAACAAGTGGGCGGATAAAGGAAAGTTCACAGTAATAAAAGTTGGCAGTCGAGTTAGGATCCGTCGGGATGAATTTGAGGACTGGATGGAGCAAAGAGATTTGGAAAGGAGTATGCAATAATATGGCATCTATAAGAGAACGAAACGGAAAATTTAATGTAATCTATTCTTATACGAATGAAAAAGGTGAGAGGAAACAGAAGTGGGAAACCTATGAAACGAAAGCCGAAGCAAAGAGAAGAAAAAAAGAAATTGAATATAAAAAAGAGATGGGATCATTTGTCGTCCGTAAATGCAAAACACTGGACGAGCTTATTACAGAATATGTTGCACTTTATGGCAAAGAAAACTGGGCGCTTTCTACATATGAAGGAAATGTCTCTCTTATCAATAACTATATTCTTCCGATCATTGGTGATACGAAACTCTCAGAGATCAATACCCGTTTCATCGAAAGATATTATCAGAGTCTTTTGAAGAGACGTGCAGTTATCAATCCATTGAATAAAACCAGTCGAAATGAATTTGTATCTTCCAGTACGGTCAGGGATATTAATAAGCTGCTTAGAAACTGTTTTGAACAGGCAGTGAAATGGGAGTTGATGGAGAAGAATCCTTGCACCCATGCGACTGTACCAAAACATAAATCACAAAAAAGAGACATCTGGACAGCGGATACATTGATGTATGCGCTCAGTGTCTGTGAAGATGAACGATTAAAGCTCGCAATTAATCTATCTTTCTCATGTTCCCTGCGACTTGGTGAGCTGCTTGGTCTTACCTGGGATTGTGTAGATATTTCTCATGAGGCAATTGAAGAAAACCGTGCATATGTCTTCATCAACAAAGAATCACAGCGTATAAGAAAAGAATCTTTAAATGCATTGGATGGAAAAGATGTGTTGTTGGTATTTCCGACAAATCATAAGAAGAATTCTACGGTCCGTATTCTGAAAACACCGAAGACAGAAAGTAGTGTACGTAAGATATTCTTACCGAAGAGCGTTGCTAATATGCTTGTAGACTGGAAAGCTGAGCAGGATGAAATGAAAGAAATCCTGGGTGACGAATATATGGACTATAACCTGGTTATGGCAAGTACCTTTGGTCTTCCTCTTGGTGATGGAGCAATCCGT
Organism: Dorea hominis; assembly: GCF_014287705.1. NCBI lineage: Bacteria > Bacillati > Bacillota > Clostridia > Lachnospirales > Lachnospiraceae > Dorea > Dorea hominis. The sequence goes on from NZ_JACOOY010000024.1 coordinate 17,648, forward strand.
GGCCCTTTAAAGAAATTGATCGAGGACTATAATCTCCCACCGGTTGTATTTCACAGTTTTCGTCATAGCAGTGTTACTTATAAGCTGAAACTGAATGGTGGAGACATCAAGGCGGTACAGGGTGATTCTGGCCATGCTCAGGTCAATATGGTTACAGATGTGTACTCTCATATTCTGGATGATGACAGAAGGAAAAATGCAGAGCTTTTTGAAGAAGCATTTTATGAGAAAAAGAATCTGGATCCACAGATGCATGTACAGCAGGAAAATAATAATACTACTGTTGCTGATGAAGTCGATCCGGAACTTCTGGCAAAAGTATTGGCGAATCCAGAGATGCGGGCATTGCTCAATTCACTGGCGAAGACGATGAAGTAATGAAAAATAGTGAAAAAATAGTGTAATTTTAGTGAAAAAACGATTCATAAAACGATATAATATATGGATGAAATGAGGATATTTATTGTGTATATGGATATTCTATCTCCATCATTTGATGATAGAATGATGGAGATAAATCTGAAATGAAGGAGATTCCTATGAGAGACTTTGATTTTATTGTAAGTCCTGCGAAGTTGTTAACACCTGAAATTGTTCAGATGGTTAGCAGCATCCATGAACATAAAGGCAAACAGGAATTATTTCTCGAAGCCAATGTAGATGAATTGAAAACACTCTTAGAAGTTGCATTGATTCAGAGTACGGGAGCATCCAACCGAATCGAAGGTATATCTACTGGTTATGTCCGTGTTTAAAAATATGAAAGCAGCTTATAAATTTGCCAGTCAAAAACGCATGGACAAACCGTCTCGTATGCGTTATATTATTTATAGACAAGAAAATATCTTGTACTTATGATAGGAAAGTTTAATTGAATACTGTTTACCATGATCGAACGTACGAAGCATGGTGGTCATATAACAGATGTCGATGGTAATATCAAGGCATTCCCCGATTATTAGCTGGAGCAAACAATCAGCTAACTTTCAGAGCTTTACAGAGCTTGACAGAGGGGGTATTCAGAATAACTCGAATTGAATCGGAAACAGTTTTATATAGTGTCCCATATGGGTTTACCTTACCTCAGATTGACAGAGAGTGACAATAGGTTGGAGCTCTCCTAAGCGAGGGGTCGGAGGTTCAAATCCTCTTGGCGACGGGCTTCAAAGCGTTCGAAAATGTTAGCTGGATTAGCTGACAGCGAACGCTTTTGTTATTTTCTAATCACGTTCGTGACATGAAATTCCATTCAAAATGATCAATTTCTAGCTAACATTTGGGTTCCACTCTGTTGTCACCCCTTATTCGGGGATGTAAATCAGAGAAAAGGCGGGAAAAGAAACAAACTCTCCCAAACTTGCAAACATGAATTAGCTGAAACAGTATTCAATTCTATTAGCTACAGCTAATGGTCAAACAGCAATGTCTGTTTGGAACTTTACTATCTGTAAAAGTTCCAGGCAGGCATTTTTTAGTGTCCTGAATCCTGGAGGAAAGGAGTCAAGATAGCTGATACTTTTTGTGATCGGCCTGGCAGTGAAGATGACAGTACAGACTTATGCGGTTGTCAGAGGGATCCTTGGATTTATATTCACTTTGTTGATTATAGCGACTGCATACTGTTACCATGATTGGGTACAGGTTGCATTCCTGTTTTCGCTGAGTGTAATTCTGTATCTGATCCTGTTTGCAGGAGTGTTTGTAGATACTGTACTGGACATGACAAGAGAACGTATTATTGATTTTATTATATCGTGAGGAGGATATGAAAATGAGTGAAAAGAATGATTTTATACAATTACCACCAATCAAAAAAGACACACCGTCCGAAGTGGTCTCAATGATCTGGCAATATTTGAAATTACCTGAGGAATCCAGAAAGAGAGTGACGGCAGATCTAATTGATGTGGATGAAAATTGTGAGAAGGAAGATTTTCAGATTCCAGATCTCTATGACATCGTTCCAAAAGAAGAAATCGCGGAATTTGAAGAAACTATGCGTAAAATTATAGTAGGAATTATCTCTCAGGCCAGCAGTGTTGCCACCTGGGTGTATGTACAGAAATATGTGAAGCACAAAACTCTGGATGAAATGCTGCAAGAATGGAAAGGGGTAAGCCAGTTTATTATTGTCATGGATACCTGGTTCGAAAGATTGATGGCAGAATAATAGATGCTGTGATAGAATGAAGAAAACGATTTGAAGTGCAAATCGGAAGTTGGAGGATACACGCATGAAAATTGTAATTATTAATGGAAGTGCCAGAAAAGGAAATACGCTGGCAGCAATCAATGCATTTATAAAAGGAGCGTCAGAAAAGAATAAAATTGAAATCATTGAACCCGACAAACTCAACATTGCACCATGCAAGGGATGTGGTGTCTGTCAATGCTCTAAGGGATGCGTCGATAAGGATGATACAAATTCTACAATTAATAAAATTGCTGCCGCAGATATGATTCTTTTTGCTACACCAGTTTATTGGTGGGGAATGTCAGCACAATTGAAACTTATCATTGATAAGTGCTACTGCCGTGGATTGCAGTTAAAAAACAAAAAAGTTGGCATAATTGTTGTAGGTGGTTCTCCCGTAGGCAGTATCCAGTATGAGCTGATTGATAAGCAGTTTGACTGTATGGCAAAATATCTTTCATGGGATATGCTTTTCAAAAAATCATATTACGCAACAGCCAGAGATGAACTTGAAAAAAATAAGGATTCCATGAACGAACTTGAGTGGATCGGAAAAAATTTATAAAGCACACACCAAATTCCAGTTTGGAGAATTGAAAAAAACGGAATTTACCTATTAGGACATATAAACTCTTGACAATAAAGCTCCTATATAGTATGTTTTTAATAAACTACTATATAGGAGCTTTTGTATGGAAATGAATGGAGGATTTCTTGTCACCAAAATAAAACAGCTTGGAGACCGGATTTTC
>NZ_JACOOY010000025.1:0-18459 GCF_014287705.1 Dorea hominis
GCTCTTCCGATCTCCGGGGAAGGTCATTATCAAATTAGATGAGGAAAATGCAACAGAAGACAAGCGGGAGGAAATAAAACAAAAACTCCGCCAATACTACGATGGACGTATTGTCCGCAAGGATTTAACCAAATCAATCCGAGAGGGAGCGAATGTTCCGGTCTATGTACTGGAATACCTCCTTGGACAGTACTGCAATTCCGATGATGAAGAGATCATCGAAGAAGGTGTGGAAAATGTAAAGCGTATTCTGAGAGATAATTATGTGCGACCGGATGAAGCACAGAAGATTCTTTCTCTTTTGCGTGAGCGGGGAAGCTATACAGTCATTGACCGTATTACAGTTATACTGAATACAAAAGAAGACCGTTATGAGGCGACTTTCGCAAATCTCGGAGTGAAAGAAATTCCGATTCACCCGGATTATGTAAAAGATTATGACAGACTTCTGTGTGGAGGTATCTGGTGTATCCTGCAACTGGAGTATGAATTTATTGAGGAAGATAAGCGTAATACGCAGCCGATCCGCGTGCGGAGATTAACGCCGATCCAGATGCCGCATGTGGATATGGATGAAGTGAGAAATGGAAGAAAAGCATTTACGAAAGATGAATGGATCGATGTAGTACTTCGCTCAACAGGACTGGAGCCGGAGAAGTTCAAAGAACGTGAGAAATGGTTATTGCTTGCGCGTATGATTCCACTGGTGGAGAATAACTTCAACCTTTGTGAGCTGGGACCGCGTTCTACCGGTAAATCTTACATATATGAACAGATTTCTCCGAACAGTATTCTGGTTGCCGGAGGACAGACGACAGTTGCAAATCTTTTCTATAACATGTCCAATCATACGGTAGGTCTTGTCGGAATGTGGGACTGTGTTGCATTTGACGAGGTTGCAGGTATTAAATTTAAAGACAAAGATGGTGTCCAGATCATGAAAGGATATATGGCATCCGGGGCATTTTCCCGTGGAAAAGCGGAAGTGCAGGCAAAAGCATCAATGGTATTTGTCGGAAATATTAACCAGAGTGTAGAGACATTATTGAAAACATCCAGCTTATTTGATCCATTTCCACCGGAGATGGGAACAGATACCGCATTTCTGGATCGTATGCATTGCTATATTCCGGGCTGGGAGATCCCAAAGTACAGACCGGATTCATTTACGAATGATTATGGATTTATTACAGATTATCTGTCTGAATTTATGCGTGAGCTTCGGAAAGACAATTACAGTGATCTGATGGATAAGTATTTCCAGTTAGGAAATAACCTGAATCAGAGAGATACGATAGCAGTTCGGAAGCTGATATCTGGATTTATTAAACTCGTTTATCCAGATGGAGAAGTGAGCAAAGAGGAATTACAGGAAATTATCGAGCTTTCACTGGAGCTTCGCCGCAGGGTGAAGGAGCAGCTTAAGAAAATTGGCGGTATGGAATTCTATGATGTGAATTTCTCTTATATTGATAAAGAAAGTTTTGAAGAGCATTATGTGTCTGTCCCGGAGCAGGGCGCTGGCAAGCTGATTCCAGAAGGAATGGGCAAACCGGGATCTGTGTATACTGTCTCAAAAGCGAAGACAGGTATGATCGGTTGTTATATGTTAGAGACACAGATGATGCCGGGAAATGGCAAATTGACCTGTACTGGTATCGGTTCCGGACAAGGAGCAAGAGAAGCTACAAATACAGCATTTAATTATCTGAAAGTGCACGGCAGTAGTATTTCCGGACAGATCAGTACGACAACGAAAGAATATCTGATCAATTATCAGGATATGCAGGGAATTGGAATGACTTCCAATCTGGCATTGCCGACATTGATCGCTCTTTGTTCGGCTGCATTATCCAAGCCGACGCTTAGCAGCCTTGCGGTACTGGGGGAGATCAGCATTGGTGGTACATTGATTAAAGTAGATGAACTGGCAAGTACGTTACAGGTTTGTCTGGACAGTGGAGCGAAGAAAGTGCTGCTACCGATGACTTCAGCGGCAGATCTTGGCAGCGTTCCGTCTGATCTGGTAGGTGCTTTCAGTCTGATTTTCTATTCTTCAGCGGAAGAGGCTGTGTATAAGGCATTAGGAGTAGAGTAGAAGGTGAAGTAAGATGTTTGAACAAGATTTTGAAAAGATGCTTCGGACGCAAGGAGCTGCGCTGGATGATAAGAAGAGATTTACGGCTTTGGTACGAGATTTATTTCCGTCACAGGCGCGGAATGTCAATCTGCTGTTAATGGCATACAGCATCGGCATTGCGCAGGATATCCAGACGGCATCCGATATCGATAATACATTTGCGTTCCGCTATGTCAAACAGTTGATCGATAATTACGGCATGAGCCGTGCAAATGCAGACTGGGTTGTCTCTATGTGGTGTTCCTGCTATGGCGCGAAAGTGCTTGGCAAGAGATGCGAAATCGAAGTGCATGCGACCGGACCTGCGATTTCAAATGAAGAAAATAAGGCGACCGGTGTTTATGGAGATTTGTTTGATTATTGCAAGAGTCAGGAAGGAAACGGTCTTGCAGTAACCGGATTTCACGGGCAGAATAAGGCGATGCTGATTTTTCAGAATAAGGCGGGAAATCAGCCGGTGTTGGAAATTGCGGATGACAGCTTTGCAGAAAGCGAGACGCGAGAAGTGATCATTACAGATGGGATAGAGCGTATTGGCAATCGTGCATTTGCAGGATGTGCGGATTTACATCAGGTGATTTTGCCGGGAACGATCAAAGAGCTGGGAGATCAGTCATTTGCACAGTGTGAGAAACTGACATCTTTAATGCTGCCGGAATTGCTGGAGCGAATTGGAAGTGAAGCTTTCAAAGGGACAGGATTAAAGACAATCGCTATTCCAAAGAATGTATACTGGCTGGGAGACGGTGTATTTTCGGAATGTGAGAAACTGGATGGCGTGACAATCCCAGAGAATATAAAAATCATTCCGGATCGCATGTTTGAAGGCTGTCTGGCTATGAAGAAAATCAGCTTACATAGGAATGTAGAAGAGATCGGAGAGCGTGCATTTTTCGGCTGTGAGCTCTTGGATGGAATAGAGATACCGGACAGTGTAAGGCATATTGGACAAGATGCATTTTCCGGAACGAGTGAACGATTTATCCTGCAATGTTCCATGGGATCTTATGCGGAGAGTTATGCCAGAAAAAATAAGATCAAGTATCAGCTCATATAATGTCGCCTGAAAAGCGACAAGTACGTGCATGAGAAATGGTAAAGTGATTCATGAGGGAGGAAGCAGGATGGGATTTTTTGACAGTTTATTCGGAAATAAAAATCAGATTCCAACAGTGACATCGATCCTGCCGGATGCAGCCAGACAGGAGATCATAGCAGGGAGATTACCCATTTTAAATACGGACAAGCTGTTCCTGAAAAAAGGCGAAAAGATTCATTTTATAGATAAAGCTGTGAATATGGAGCAGAAGAAGGTAAAAGAATTCCGACATTCCGGTGGAAGTGCTCCCGGGTTATTTAAAGGGACGAGGTGGAGCGCCGGGCGCGGAAAAACGGTCGAGCACATTGAACTGGTGCAGCACCGAGGTATTTTATATGTGACGAATCAGCGAATCGTATTTCAGGCGACAGAATGGGGATTTGATAAGCAATACCGCTATCTGACAGCGATTACACCATATAGTAACGGCTGTGAGATGCAGTTTGGGAGCAAGACATATTGTCTGATTGTAGCAGACGGAAGTATTTTAAATCATGTATTGAAGCTGATTCGGCAAAGGAGGCAGATACCATAATGGAAGGGCAGTTAAAGAACGGAACCATTTTAATTTCAGAGAGTGGAAATAAATACGAAGTAGTCAGTCTTCTCGGAGCCGGCGGGCAGGGAGAAGTATACGATGTGAAATGTGAAGACAGACATTACGCATTAAAATGGTATTTCAAAGGAAGTGCGACAGAACGTCAGAAGAAAATTCTGGAGACGATTATTGCGAAGGGAGCACCGGATACATCATTTTTATGGCCGATGGAATTAATTGTGCCGGTGAAGAGTGATTTGTTCGGATACATTATGCCCCTTCGCCCGAAGCATTATAAGAGCATTGTGGATTTGATGAAAAAGCGGGTAAATCCGTCCTTCTATACCTTATGCAGAACGGCATTTAATTTGACAAAAGGATACCGCGAATTGCATGCAATAGGAGCAAAATATCAGGATATTTCTTTTGGAAACCTGTTTTTTGATCCCGATACAGGAGAGGTTTTAATCTGTGATAATGATAATGTTTCATTTGACAACAGCAAACCGGGCGGAGTACTGGGAACGCCTGGATTTATGGCACCGGAGATCGTGCGGGGTGAAAAACATCCATCGAGAGATACCGACCGCTACTCGTTGTCTGTTTTATTATTTTATCTTTTTATGGTCAATCATCCACTGGAAGGTAAGCAGGAAGCGAGCATCAAATGCATGGATATGGCTGCGAGAATCAAACTTTACGGCACCGATCCAGTATTTATTTTCGATCCGAATAATAAGACAAACAGACCGGTAAAAGGAATCCATGATAATGCAAACATTTACTGGCCGTTATATCCGGAGAAAATGCGTCAGATGTTTACAAAAGCATTTACGGTAGGGTTAAATGAGCCAAGCAGGCGAATTACGGAACCGGAGTGGATGACATTATTTTCCAATATGATGCATGGAATTATGCAGTGTTCTTGCGGGGCGCAGGTGTTTTATGATGAAGAGCTGGAAGCAAAAGGTGTTGCACATACATGCTGGAATTGCGGAAAAGCTGTGACTGTTCCATATAAGATCGTGATCGGAAAGAATTGCGTACTGTTAAATCAGAATACGAAATTATTACATCATCATGTGTACGATGATTTTGATGTGGATACAGTAGTTGGATCGGTCGTGCAGAATCCGAAGAATCCGGCACTTTGGGGAATTCGGAATGAGGACAAGGTGAACTGGACTTATCAGAAAGCAGATGGCACACAGATTCCGGTTGCACCGGGAAAGACAGCCGGAATTGCAAAAGGCGTGAAAATTATATTCCCAGAATCAACAGGGGAGTTCAGATAAGAAGTATTTCTAAGGAGGATGAGAAAAATGGAAGTATTACAGAGACCGGGTGGAGAATTAGCGACAAGACCGATTCATTTCTTTTGGGTAGTGGATTGTTCGGGATCGATGTATGGTGAGAAAATAGGAATTGTAAATAACACGATTCAGGAATGTATACCGGAGATGCGTGCGGCGGCAGATAATAATCCGAACGCGCAGCTTCTGATCCGTGCATTACAGTTTTCTTCGGGAGCAAGCTGGATTACATCGAATCCGGTTCCAATCGAGGATTACGGATGGGAAGATATGGATGCAAATGGTCTTACAGAACTGGGGAAGGCATTTGATCTTCTGGCGGCACAGCTTGGCATTCCACCAATGCCGGAGAGAGCACTGCCACCGGTAATTGTATTACTTTCGGACGGATTTCCAACGGATGAATACAAGAATAGCCTTGAAAAATTAAAAAAACTGCCTTGGTTTAGAAAAGCGGTAAAGATCGCGATTTCTATCGGAAAAGATGCAGATGATGAAGTATTGATTGAATTTACAGGAAATAGTGAGCTTGTGTTGCAGGCAAATAATGCAACTGCACTTGCAAGGATGATCAAATGGGCATCGACAACAGCGTCCATGGTATCAGCGCCTTCAAGCAAACCTATGAATTCCACACCGGCATCTGCACCAATCGCACCGGCAGCTTCTGTAGCGCCAGCATCGGCAGCAGCATCTCAGCCGGCAAATGCAAATACACCGGCGAACAATGGAGCGCCGTTAGTGCTTGATATGAGTAATATTCCGGATCCGGATGATTTTGATGACGGAGCTGTTTGGTAAGGAGGCATTATATGAAGTGCTATGTATGTGACGGAATTGTCAGAGGTGCGACGCATGTCAGAAATGCCAAACCGTGTCAAGACAATAAGAAGATTGTAAAGATATCGGACGAAATAATTATTGTCGCAGTAGCAGACGGACATGGCAGTTCCAAGTGCCCAAGAAGTGACAGGGGATCGCTGATTGCTGTAAATACGTTCTGCGATGTGATGAAAAATTATTTGCAAAGCTACGAAGCAGATAAAGAAGGAATGGAAAATCTGATTACATTTCTTAACCGGGAAGGTGAAATGCGCTTTGCGCAGGATATATGCGAAGAATGGCAGGCAAGAGTCAAGCAGTCTTTTTATAAAGACAAAGCAGAAGATCTGATAGACGAAGAAAACAATATCAAGTGGCCGGCAGTATTTTCCTTATACGGAACAACATTGCTTGGCATGTTAATCACCAATCGTTTTGTATTTTCCTTCCAGATTGGGGATGGAGATATCAGCCTTGTGTCTAAAAAAGAAGTTGCGCCACTGGTTCAGCCGGAGAAATTTCTTGGAACAGAGACACATTCATTATCAAAAATGGATGCCTGGCGAAAAGCAGTCACAGCGGTACGAAGACGAGATGGAGAAAGCAGACCGCCTTATATGTATATGCTGTCAACGGATGGATTTGCCAACAGCTATACTTCTGACGCAGAATATCAGAAGACATGCAGAGATTATCTGGATATGCTGGAAGAACACGGCGTCAAAACAGTGCAGTCGAATTTGAAAAACTGGCTGGCAGAGACAAGCGAGCTGGGCTGTGGGGATGACATTACGGTAGTGATGGTGTATTTTGCGGAAGAGTAAATGAGGGATAGAAGATGATTGTAGACCGCTATTATTATCATCAACTGAATAAACAAGAACAGGCGATCTATAAAGCGATCTATGATGGCGTTATGGCGCATCAGGATGTGATCCCGATTCCAGCAAGAGGTCAGATGCCGAAAGATATGTTTGAGCGCATTTATGCGGCGATAACGAGAGATAATCCCCTGATTTATCATTTGAATCAGTCGGCATGCAGCATAGCCAGTGATATGCAGGGGCATCTTGCATTTTGCCCACAGTATTTTTTCAAAATGCCAAAGGTGAAAGAATACAATCGTAAGATAGAAAAAGTGGTAAATGATCTGGTTGGAAAATTGCAACTACTATCGTGCAGTGATTATGAAAAAGAAATACGGATACATGACTGGCTCTGTAAAAATGTTGAGTATGATTATGAGGGAATGGACCGGGAAAAGCTGAAAAGAGTGATTGCTTCTCATAACATATTGGGAGTATTTGCATTTCACAAAGCACAGTGTGAAGGAATTGCAAAAGCTGTCAAAGTCTTGTTGAATGCCGTAGATGTACGGTGCATTGTTGCAACCGGTGAAGCGTGGGATAGCAAAGAATCTACGTTACATGCATGGAATATTGTCAATATAGATGGTGAGCCATATCAATTGGATGTTACGTGGGATATAGGCACTACCTGCCAGAGAAAGAATATAATTGACTACACATATTTCAATCTTACGGATGTGATGATGGCGCGGGATCATAAAGCGGATTGCAAATTACCGGAATGCAAAGCAACAAAAGCGAATTATTATGTGAGGAATAAGTGAAGTCCTTGAAAAAACATCCTTTGGATGATGTGTTAACTATATTAGAAGTGTTTTGTGGATAATTGGAAAAGCAATGTGGGAATGACTTTAATATGGATGAAACTTTGTATTGAAGGGAGAGATAAAATTGAGTGATTTGACACATACTGATTCTATAATGAACGAAATCAGAGAATTGTTACTAAATGCACGTCAACGTGTGGCAGTAAAAGTAAATACAGAATTATTATCTACTTATTGGAAGGTAGGGAAAATAATTGTTGAGCATGAACAAAAAAATAATGATCGGGCTGATTATGGAAAACAGACCTTAAAGCAACTTTCTAAAGAGTTAACGAAAGAATTTGGAAAAGGTTTTTCTGTATCGAATCTTCAAATTATGCGACGCTTTTATCAAAGTTATGAAATTCAACAGACAGTGTCTGTTAAATTGTCATGGTCGCATTATTGCGAGTTACTGACGATTTCAGATCCGGACAAAAGAAGCTTTTATGAAAAAGAAGCTATTAATTCCGGGTGGTCTACACGTGAATTAAAGCGACAGATTTCTACTTCGCTCTATGAACGATTATTACTGTCAGAGGGAAAAACGAATAAGGAAACCGTTCTTGCGCTTGCAGAAAAGGGAATTGAGATGTCCACTCCGTTAGATATTATCAAAGACCCTTACGTATTTGAATTTCTGGGCGTACCAGAAAATAAGCCCATGCTAGACTCATTATTATGCGGATATGGTTTTTTATAATAAAATTCTTCGTGCGTATGTACTGATCGAATTAAAGACAACTAAGCTTACACCGGAAGCGGCAGGACAGCTTAATATGTATCTGAATTATTATGCTGCAGAAGTGAATGATGAACATGATAACCCACCAATTGGTATTATCCTTTGTACGGACAAAGACAGTATAGCGGCTGAATATGCACTTGGTGGTTTATCTAACAATATTTTTGCTTCGCGCTATGTTTCTTATATCCCAAATAAAGAGCAGCTAATTGCACAGGTGGAAGCTGTTTTGAATGAATGGCATAAACAGAAAAAAGAATAACAGCAGAAGAAACAAGCAGGGGCTGTCGCAATTATTATCAATCAAGTGAAATATATAAAAAATTCTATATAATACTTTCAATATGCAACCATTAGTTGCTAGAAATGTTCTCTCTGGTTGGTGGAATAATCAGCTCATATTTTATAAGATATTCTTATCAAAGATAAATATACGGAGGGACATGTTATGAAATTAGGTCAAAATATCGCAATGTACAGAAAGGAAGCAGGGCTTACACAGGAACAGCTTGCGGAAAAGTGTGAGGTTTCGCGACAGGCAGTAACGAAATGGGAAAGTGGTATCAGTGAACCTTCGCTAGAGAAAATAATTTGTTTGTCAGAGATATTTTCGGTAAGTATAGATACTCTTTTGAATGGGAAAAAAGAAGAAGCAAAATTAAATCATGCATATTACCGCTTTATTTATATGGCAATAATGATTTTATGGGGCGCAGATAAAGATGAAAAATTGAAAGAATTGGAGCGTGTGTTGGCTTTAAAAGCTTTGTACGAAGTTGTAGAAACGGAATTCATAAATGAACAAGGAAAAATATACGAGAAATATCTTGTGAAAAACACAACGGAAGAGGAAAGGAAAAATTACATCAGAATGCCAAATAGAATTATTACTCCAAAAGAGGAGTGGAATCCTTTTGACGATTACATAGAAGGAAAATGTGAAGTTACTGTGGGACTTCAGGAAATAGAAGAACGGCTTGAAAAGGAATTGAATGCACTGCAACCAGGAGAATAAAAGAATATATACATACCACCATTGAAGAAATCCTCGTCATTGACGGGGATTTCGCCATGTTTACACAGCTCATTCTTGCAGTAAAAAAAAGAAGAGAGTATAATTGTATAGCATATCTGAAGCAAAGTCATATTTACACTATGAAATACGCATCAAGATAAAAGATTGATAACCATACAATGGAAGGAAAGGTTTTATAATGAACATTATAGACAAATTTGGAAATATGGTGAGCAGTGCTACCTTGAAAGACTCAGAAAAAGCTCGCCGCCTTCTTCTCGCGGGATACCGCCTGCAGGAGAAACGGTTATGCCTTTTTCCGGATCGTGCACTTCCATCATCAGGTCGCTATGTGGCGAAAATAGTTATGAAAAATATTATTCAGGCACTGTCCAGACCGGAAAATTCCGCGATGGTCAGTATTTTTGTGCCGGGAGAACTGCTGACGGCAGCAGGATTAACACCGTATTCGGTTGAGGCAATGTCCTGTTTTATGGCAGGAACAAATTGTGAACAGACATTTCTTAGAAGAACGGAAGAAGAAGGATTTCCGGAGACGATGTGCTCTTATCATCGTGTGTTTTTAGGGGCTGCGCTGACAGGATTCCTTCCAAAGCCGAAATGCACGATTTATACAAATCTTGCCTGTGATGGCAATATGATGACATTCCCTTATTTGAAAGAAAAATATCATGTGCCGGGATTTTATATTGATGTCCCGTATGAGAAGAATCAGGAAGCAATCGAATATGTTGCGGAACAGCTGCGTGAGCTGACGATATTTTTGGAGGATGTAACTAAGAGAAAGATTTCCGGTGAGGCAGTGGAAAAAGCAGTTGCAAACAGTAGAAAAGCATCTGAATATTATCAGCAGCAGCTCGCACTTCGCAAAGATCATGATCCGGTGACTTCTCTGACAAATGAATTATATGCAATTTTTATGTGTCATCTTCTGGCAGGTTCAGAAGAGGCAGTGAAATATACAGAATTACTGTTAAAAGATGTGAAGAAAGCTCCAAAAGGCGGTGGTTTGCATGTCCTCTGGATGCATATTATGCCATTTTTACAGCAGCCGGTGAAAGATGTCTTCAACTATAATCCGAAGATGCACATCAGTGCCTGCGACTTTGTCGCGGATGGATTTCAGAAAATGCATGCGTCGGATCCATATGAGGCTCTGGCTGAAAAAATGGTCAATTGCATTTACAACGGAAGTGTAGATCAGAGAATCCAGGTTGCAGAAAAACTTGCGAAAGAGACGAATGCAGACGGTGGAATTTTATTTGCACACTGGGGCTGCAAAGGAACGATCGGCGCCTCTAGCTTGATAAAAAGTTCATTGGAGGAAGCAGGACTTCCAACGATGATTCTTGACGGAGACGGCTGTAACCCTGCAAATACCAGTGATGGTCAGGTGTCTACGAGATTACAGGCATTTATGGAAATGCTGGAAAAAGGCAAGGAGGATAGATAGTCATGATATATTATGTCTGTAAATATACACCGATAGAATTATTTGAAGGTTTTGGTGAAACCTGTGCCGTTCTGGAAGAAATGCCGGAGAATTTTGAAGAGTCGGATCAGATTGCACACGCAAATTTATGTGGATTCGGAAAATCTGTCATTCAGGCAGTTCTGGAAGGAAAAGCAGATGAGCTGGTTCTTGTGAATTGCTGTGATTCGATGCGCCGCGTGTATGATATTGTAAAAAATACAAAGAAATGCAAATTCATTTACATGCTGGATCTGCCTCATGACGATAATGAATGTGAAAAGGAAAAATTTGCCCGCGCAATTTGTGGATTGAAGGATGCCTATGAGAAATATTCGGGGAAAACATTTGACAAAACACGATTTATAAATAGTTTTGCAACATTTCCTGCAAAAAATAATCCTTATATCGGAGTGATGGGGGTACGCGTCAGTGGCGTTTTGGAAGAAATGATCCAGGAAAATATACAGATGGATGTGAAAAACCTTACTTGTACAGGAGGAAGAAAACTATCTGTATTGCCGGATGAAATGAAAAAACTGGATGAAAATGAATTATTTCTTGCATATGCGGATGCACTTCTTGGACAGCTTCCGTGTTTCCGTATGAACCAAAGTTCCAGAAGAAATGAGCTTTATCTCGATCCGAACCTGAAAGGAATTATTTATCATACGATCAAATTCTGTGATTATTATGGGTTTGAATATGCAAGTATAAAGAAGAATATGAAAGTTCCACTTCTTAAAATAGAAACTGATTTTACAAGCCAGAGTGCCGGACAGCTGTTGACGAGGATTCAGGCTTTTTCAGAAACAATTGAAGGATCAGAAGATATGGATGCAGCAAAAGGAATCAGCGAGGAGGCAAAAGAAAAAATGAAATCAGGAGTCTATTATGTAGCGGGAATTGACAGTGGATCAACAAGTACAGATGTTGTTATTTTAGATCAGGATGGAAAAATCAAATCTACGATGATCATTCCGACCGGCGGCGGTGCGATGATGAGCGCGGAGAAGAGTTTAGAGAAAGCAGTAGAGAAAGCCGAAATTAACAAGGATGATATCGTGCGTATTGTCACAACCGGATATGGACGTGCTTATATTGACAGCGGTGATGACAGTATCACGGAGATCACCTGTCATGCGAAGGGTGCGCATTATCTGAATCCGAATGTCCGCACGGTCATTGATATCGGTGGACAGGATATTAAAGCAATCAGTATTGATGAAAACGGAGCGGTTACGAATTTCCTTATGAATGATAAATGTGCAGCCGGAACCGGACGTTTTCTGGAAATGATGGCGAGAACGCTTGGAATGCCGCTGGAAGAGATGAGTACCAAAGGTCTGGAATGGAAAGAAAATATCGTTATTTCCAGCATGTGTACTGTATTTGCCGAATCAGAAGTGGTGTCACTTGTTGCGCAGAATAAAAATGTTGCAGATATTATCCACGGATTAAATGTGTCTGTAGCATCGAAAGTCGGTGCACTTGCAGCGCGTCTCGGCAAGAAAAATCCGGGTGAATATATGATGACCGGAGGAGTTGCGAAAAATAGAGGTATTATTCAGGCACTGGAAGAAAAGCTTGGAGCAAAACTGTATATTTGCGATGAAGCACAGCTTTGCGGAGCGCTTGGAGCAGCATTATTTGCATATAAGAAATGCAAAAACGAGGAATAAAAATGACGAAAGAAGAATGGTATGAGCAGTTATTTGACCGGTTGGAACATTCCAAATTCCGTAGCGGTTTTCATTTGAAAAAGAAAGATATTGATTATATTAATGAAAAAGGACTGGATACGATCCGGGAGCATGCAAGAGACTTTATCGCAAAGCGGGAAGCACCGGCAGTTATTCCAAATGATGGGAAACAGACACCAATGCGGGGACATCCGGTATTTATCGCTCAGCATGCGACAGCTACCTGCTGTCGGGAATGTATCCGCAAGTGGCATAAGATGCGCCCTGGACGGGAATTAAGCCCGGTACAGCAGGAGTATCTGGTGGATGTGATCATGACGTGGATTCAGAAAGAGATGGAAGCATATAAAAACGTGCATAAGAAGTAAAGCTGGCATTTCTGTAAGTATAGGTAGATAGTAAGGAGAATGCAGATGGAATATATAGTCATCCGTTCCGGAAGAAAAACGGTGGCAATTCAGTTAAATCAGGACTTAACGGTAACAGTACGGGCACCATGGCGTGCTTCCCAAAGCGAGATTGAACGAATCTTACAGGAGAAAAAGCCATGGATCGAAAAGCATCTTGCTCAGATGAGAAGAAGAAAAGAGCATTATGATGCATCCGGAACGGATAAATTAACCGATGAAGAGATACAAGAATTAGCGAACAAAGCATTGAAGTACATACCGGAGCGGGTGGCATATTTTTCAAAAATCATAGGAGTTACTTACGAAAGAATTACGATTCGTAACCAAAAGACAAGATGGGGAAGCTGCAGCAGCAAGGGGAATTTGAATTTTAACTGTCTGTTAATGCTTGCCCCACCGGAAATCATAGATTATGTTGTCGTTCATGAACTTTGCCACAGAAAAGAAATGAATCATTCAAAAAATTTCTGGAGAGAAGTAGAGAAGATACTTCCGGATTATAAAAAATCGGTGTTGTGGTTAAAGAATGAAGGCAGTATGATAATGGCAAGGCGGTAGAAAAGTGTGTTGTATACAGCATAGAAGTAAGAACGGAGGAAATGGAAATGAGTAAAGCAGACAGGGCAGAAGAATTATTCAGAATGGGTTACAATTGCAGTCAATCTGTTTATGCAGCTTTTGCAGAAGAGTTTGGTATAAGTATCGAAGAGGCGGCGAAAAAAGCCAGTCCATTTGGAGCAGGATTCGGAAAACTTCGGGAAGTGTGCGGCGCTGTGACGGGGATGACTATGGTACTTGGCGAGTTATATGGATATGAGAATCCGAAAGATGCCGCCGGAAAGAAAGAGCTTTATGCACTTGTGCAGAAATTGTGTGGCTTTTTTGAAGAATCGGAAGGAAGTCTGATCTGCAGAGAGCTTCTCGGCTTGGAAAAAGGAGAAGCTCTGGAAGAGCCTGCAGTAAGAACAGAAGAATATTATCAGAGCAGACCTTGTGTGAGAGCCTGTAGAAGAGCAGCAGAGATTCTGGAAACTTATATAGATTCATGCGTTGCATGACGCGCATCTCGCATCAAGGATGCCGAAGGCATTCTTGCAAAATTCAGAAAAATAAGTTGTATGGAGACAAATTTTCAGATGTTAAATATAATCGAAATAAATGACTTTCATTGTTCGGAGCTGGATATTTATGCCAGATATACCGAGGCGCAGTTGATGAATAAGGATCATCCGGAAGATGGAATATTCATTGCAGAAAGTCCCAAAGTGATTGGCAGGGCACTGGATGCAGGATATGAGCCAGTGTCTGTTCTTGTTGAAAAGAAGCAGATAAAGGATAATGAAGAAACAAAAAAATTGCTTCAAAAATTTGAAAATACAGAAGTTCCGGTTTTTACTGCGGAATTTGACGTACTGTCGAAGCTGACAGGATTCAAGCTGACAAGAGGCATGTTATGTGCAATGAAACGGAAGAAACCGGTGAAATTTCAGGATGTGTGCGCGGGAAAGCAGAGGATTGCGATACTGGAAAATGTAATGAATCCTACGAATGTCGGTGCTATTTTCCGTTCGGCAGCAGCCTTAAATATGGAAGCAGTGCTTCTGACACCGGGATGCAGTGATCCCTTATACAGAAGATCGTCCAGAGTCAGCATGGGAACTGTCTTCCAGGTTCCATGGACATTTATTCAGGATGATAATGAAATGCGCTGTGAGCGGGAGAATCTCTGGCCAGAGCAGGCAATCATGGAGCTTAGAGATTTGGGTTATAAGACTGTGGCGCTTGCGTTGACGGATGATTCTGTCAGTATCGATGATCCGGTATTAGTGCAGGAAGAAAAGCTGGCAGTAATCCTGGGCACCGAAGGTGAAGGACTTATGGATAAGACCATCGAGTTGTGCGATTATACGGCGAAAATACCGATGAGCCACGGCGTAGATTCCCTGAATGTCGCAGCAGCGAGCGCGGTTGCGTTCTGGCAGCTGGGGCGAAAGTAGAAATCCTTTGGCAGGTGAGAGGATTTCTACTTTTATTCTACATAGAAAAATTGATAATTCTCAGAAATGCTATACAATAGTATTAGCAAGTAACGGAGGATAATCATGAAGGACTATAGTTTGGGAAATTTTATCAGTGCATTAAGAGAGAAAAAAGGTCTGTCTCAATATCAGTTGGGTGCACTCGTAGGTGTCACAGATAAAGCAGTGTCAAAGTGGGAAAATGGAGCTTCTAAGCCAAGAATCAACACAGTAAAAAAACTGGCACAAGTATTAGATGTGGGCATAGACGAGCTGTTGACTTGCGAATATGCTACTTTCGGTAGAAAAAGGAAGGACCTATTTGCAATGAAAAATGATATATTAAAAATAGCAGAAGAGAGGGTAAAAGAAATATATGGAGAAAACCCACCGCTTGATGTAGTAAATCGTTTTCAAACAGAAGAATTGCTACTTGAAGATCGAGAAATTCTTTTATGGATGGGCTTCTTTGGAAAATTGCAGGAAGTGTTTGAAAAGGATAATGGATATGCGCTTGTACGCGGAGGTCAGTTGGGTGCATCTTTTATTGCGTGGATTTTGGGTGGAACCATTGTTAATCCATTACCTGCGCACTATTATTGTCCTGCATGTAAAAAGATGGAGTTTTTTAAAGAAACAAAATGTGGAATTGATTTACCGGATAAAAAGTGTTCCTGTGGTGAAAAGCTAAAAAAAGATGGATTTGGAATTGCTACTGTAAATATATTTCCATTAAGAAAATGGATGGAGATTACAGTTTCAAAAAATGGAACAGGATTGGTAAAAAAATGTTTGGATAATTATTTTAAAGAATATGGTGTGGTGCGAGAAGTTATAATTTCTAACAACGTTAAGGGAGAGGATGCATTTGATCGATTTAACGTCAAAAGGTATATGGTAGTTTCGGAAGAATTGAATAAACGATTTCCAGAAAAAATTGTCAGATTGTCATTCGAGGAATATTATAATACAGCACATGATATATTAGGCATAACGGTTGTAGAAGCGGATAAAAGCGTTGAGTTTAAATATGTAGATATAGAGTTTTCAAAGAAACAGATAAAAGAATATTACAATTATGCTAAAGAAAACGATATTTTTGATGATCCTGTCAGAAATATACATTTACCAAAGATTTTAGCAGATATAAAGGAACCAAGTTTCGGCGATTTGGTTGCAATAAATGGCTTTTTGCATGGGACAGGAGTATGGGAAAATAATGCAGAATATTTATACAAAAAAGGCATTCCATTGCAGGATATGATTTATTGTTGTGAAGATGTGTATTCTTATTTATATGATAAACTTAAAGGCGTAAATTCTGATAATCTTTCTGGTCTTATTTGTGAAATAAAAAATTCTGTATGTAAGGGAAAATATTTGAAAAATACAATGCCGCAAGAAATAGAAAAACTTCTTGATGAGAATGAAGTACCTGAATGGTATATAGAAAGCATGAAAAAAATACGATATTTGTTTCCAAAAGCACATATAATAGCTTCGTTAAAAAAGGATATAGAGGAATTTCTTATATTGGAGAAAAATAGGAAACTGTATTAAAAGCCGATGAAAATAATTTGTGTCCGTATCACAAGAGGAATCATGGACGTCTATTTTTTATTGACAACATGATTCCTTTTATATTATTATAAATTAACGCAATGCGTATATTAGCTGGGAGGAGAATAAAAATGAGCAGAGGAAGAGAAGTAAAAGAATTAAGAGAAAAGATGGGAATGAACAGACGGGAATTTAGTGATTATTATGGAATACCATATCGTACAGTTCAGGATTGGGAAGCGGAGAAGCGGGAGCTGCCGGAATATTTGCTGCGATTGCTGAAATATAGAGCAGAGGCAGAGTGTAGGATTAGAAGTGAAGATGAATAGGCAGGGCAGGGAGGTAAATTTGGAAAGAAAAGTAGATGTAGTAGAGGATTTAGATGGCAAGAAAACAGTATTTATTCATGATATTTTGTTTAAAGGGAAACGAACAATAAATTGGGGTGAGGTTGAACGGTATTTAAAACGATATGTGGGAGAAATTTACACTGTTGCTGCTAGCAATGATGTTGTTTATATTGGTCCTGATTTACCAGATGAATATGCACATTCTAATTATACACATATTTTACGGGGAACAAATGCTAAAGCAAAAGCAAATGCAGTGCAAGGATTGCCAGAACTCATGGAAGTAGCAAATGGAAAGAGCTATACAGAAAATTACAAAACGAAACATAATACAGATGCTATGTATGGTTGGTACCGTTATGAGTCAAGATTTGCTTTACCTGTGTTTGATGCCAACGGGGAGATTACAAGATATAATATTTTTAATGTAATTATGGTTATCAGACATGCGAAGGACGGGAAAAAGTATCTTTATGATATTATAAACATAAAAAAAGAAACGAGCACCCTTTTCCAGTCCGAAGACATTACTCAGTAAAAAACCCATTTCTTGTGTTGTATTATAACCGGATGATGCTAAAATGTCAACTACAATAGATGTGATTTAGCTTAGAGTGACAGGATTCACAGTTTGAATGTGTTTATGCTTATTATGAAAAAATAAATAAAGTGGCTTAATTCATAAATGAAATTAAGACAAAAAATTTTATACTACAAGTTCAATGACAGGTGAGATACTCTCCTTTACAATTGTTTTTAGGTGTGGTAGACGCATATGTGAAAGAAAATACCACAGAACTTGTGGATCCGTTGGATGTAAAGAAGAAGGTTGAACTTTTGGAAGAAAAGAGGAATATTCTGCTTACAGAACTGGACACACAGATTAAAGTATCCAACGCAACTACTTTTATTGAAATAGAATAAAAAGATTGCTTGCATTACGAAAATCCTGAACTTAGTTTCCCTGTAACAGGGTTAAGTTACAAGAAGAATATGCAAATTCTGATTAAATAGGATAGCTCAAGGAAGCGGCGCAATGGGTAGCGCATATGGCTGATAACCATATTGTTGCGGGTTCGAGTTCTGTCTTCATAAAACTGAGTTTATGAATAGTATTAAGAACATAAGGACAGTTAATCATTTTTTGTAATATTTAAACTGTAAAGCGTGAATAGTTAATGATTTTGCTTTTGAATAGTTATGGATAAACAGAAAACTTTTCTTCAGGCATAGAGATATGCTGAAATCCATGGAACAGGTTGGGGTGTTAAATTAATTGACCGAGGATCAGCCTCATGGCTGTAATGCAGGCAATATAAGATAAATAGTGAGCAAAGGATTTATACTATGAGTATAATGACTTCTTCGATAATGCAGATATAATAGAAGACAACAAGATACAATGTTTAAGATAGATGTGGATGAAAGATCAATAATGTTTACGAATAAGGAAGTGATAGAATGATTTACAATCCAGCCAGTCCATGAGCATTGTTTCTTCTTTACTTTCCTCTTCCTGATCCCAGATTCCTCCAAAATCTCCACAGATAATTACATAATCTTCTTTTGACATTTCCTT
>NZ_JACOOY010000026.1:0-16096 GCF_014287705.1 Dorea hominis
GCATTTGTTATTTTATTAACTTTCTTAGTTTTATGTTGTTTTATTTCCGTTTCTGTGTTATTATACTTTCAGAACTTGTTTGTTTACTTGTGTAATACAGAAAGGGAAATAAAACAACATAAAACTAAGAAAGTTAATAAAATAACAAATGCAAACGGATAAGATTATGAACGAGATATGAACAAAAAAATCATAAATTTACAACAAAATTAACAAAAAAGACAAAAAATAACATGCCGAAAGATAAAAATTGACTTGACATACAACGCGATAGGTAGTAGTATTGAGTACATAGAAAGCGTATTGCATTTGTTATTTTATTAACTTTCTTAGTTTTATGTTGTTTTATTTCCGTTTCTGTGTTATTATACTTTCAGAACTTGTTTGTTTACTTGTGTAATACAGAAAGGGGTAGAATATGATACACACATTGACACTTAACCCCGCTATTGACAGAATTCTTTATTTGAGCAGATTCGACAAAAATATTACAAATCGAATCCAAAAAACTGTCGATACGATCGGAGGCAAAGGTACACACGTTTCTATTAATCTGAAGATTCTCGGCAAAGAGAACACTGCATTCGGAATCAGCCATGGCAAAAGCGGGCAGAAAGTCATAAATATGCTGAATGAATACGGCATCGAGGTCCGTTTTAAACATTATGATGACGGTTCCAGAGAGACAAGAACAAATTACCTTATTATAGAAGATACAGGTGACTGCACAATTGCAGCCGAGCGTGGTGTTACTTTAAAGACAGAGGAGTTAAATGAACTTCTTGAAGATATGAAAGCAACCATCCAGCCGGGTGATTACCTTATTTTCTCCGGAGACGCATCCAACTCACCGGATCCTTCCGTATATAATAAGATCCTCGAGATGTTCCGCGACCGGGATTTAAAGTTTTTCTTAGATACAAGTGGTAAATCTCTGAAAGAATGTATCCGCGAGACTCCATATATGATCAAGCCGAACCTGGATGAGCTGTCCACACTTGCCGGTCATCCGATTGCTGAAGACGACGCCTCTATAGTAGAAGCGATTGAATCACTGGATTCTTACAATGTCCCGATCATCGCCGTTTCATTAGGCGGAGACGGATCTATTGTAAAAGCTCCGGAAGGTTATTACCGTGTACACCCGCCGAAAGTAAATGTACAGAACACGATCGGATGTGGCGACTGCTTCCTTTCTGGTTTTGTATATGGTTTATCCGAAGGATATTCCATTAAGGATACCATTCGTATCGCAACTGCCGTATCTGCCGCAACCGCAGAATCCAAGCTTTCTGCCGGTTATGATCTGGAACGCGCGAAAGAATTAAAAGAGCAGGTAACAATCGAGAAGATCAAATAGATACCCAAAACCAACAGGTAACAATTGAAAAAAACAAATAAATCAAATACAATAAAAGGAGAATGAATTATGAGCAACTTATCTTACTATGAAATGAGACTGGAAATGTGCAAGGTAGCAAAAATGATGTGGGACCGCAGACTGACAAATGCTGCAGGCGGTAACTTTGCTGTACGTGTAGACGAGAACCGTATCTTAATCTCTCCATCTCTGATGTCTGAAAGAAAACATTGCGAGATGCAGCCGGAAGATTTCCTTCTGATCGACTACGACCGCAACATCATTGAAGGCGAAGGCAAACTTTCCAGAGAAAGTCTGATGCATGTACTGATCTTACAGAACTTCAAAGAGATCGAGTGTACAATCCATGCGCATCCGTTCTACTGTATGCCATTCGTTGCTCAGTCCAAACCGATTCCGAACGTAACAGAAGCTACTATGGGACGTGGCGAAGTCGGATGTATCGAATGGACAAAAGCTTACTCTGAAGAGCTGAGCAGAAATGTATATCAGTATTTCGAAGATCACCGCGAGACAGCAGTGAAAAAACCAATCGGAATGATCATGCCAAAACACGGCGTTGTTGTATCCGGTCCAAGCATCTACCTCGCATACAGCATGCTTGAGAGAATCGAATGCGACGCATTCTGCACAATTACAAAGAATTTGATCTAATGATACCAAAGGTCTCCGAACTCGTATGCACGTTATGCTTGCATAAAAGTGCTTGCGAGTTTGAGAGACCTGCAACAATATGAGTATAAAAGCTAAGGCGTAGCCTTGCAATATGAGCATAAAAGCCAAGGCATAGCCTTGCGATATGCGAATATTGTGTAGGATTGCGAGAGTGCCTGGCACGTTGCAATCCGTGGGTATCATGAAATATATTAAAAGGATGGTATTAACATGTATAGTCAGGAACGAAAAACAAAAATCATAGATCTTCTGGGGGCTCAGTCTTCGGTCAGTGTGAACGTCCTCGCAGATATGCTTCACACATCCAAAGAAACAATCCGTCGGGATCTTAAAAGCCTGGAAGCCGAGGGCATTTTAACCCGTACACATGGTGGTGCCATTCTGAATGCGAATCCTTTAAATGTAGGAACCGCAGCCAAATATGGAGACACCGTTTTAAACAGTGAGTCTCCTTTTTTGCTGCGTCACGGGCGCAATATCCCACAGAAAAAGCTCATTGCACAAAAAGCTGCTTCTCTGATTGAAAACAGGGATACTATTTTTATTGATAACAGTTCCACAACTTTATTTTTACTGGATTATATTCCAAAAGAGATGCATCTGACTATCATTACCAACTCTGTAAAAGTTTTACTGGAAGCCGCCAAATTAGAGAATCCGAATCTGTCTCTGATCTGCCTTGCAGGATTTTACAATGGTAATAACTATTCTCTTTACGGAACACGTACAATTAAGAGTTCCGAAGAATTTTATCCGGATAAAACTTTTATTTCCTGCACGGGAGTTACATTGAACAAAAGACTCACAGATATCAGTCTGAACGAAATTGACACCAAGAAAGCAATGATGGACAAGTCTGAAGAGACTTACCTTCTTGTTGACCACACAAAGTTTGAAGTAGCAGGTCCTTTCTTCCTCGGCAATTTCAATGAAATTGACTGCATTGTGACAGACAACTTCAACTATACTCCAGAGGTTTCCGAAACTCTCCGGACCATTACAAAAAAACATGGGGTCCGGATCATCACTGCGTAAGGGAGGATGTACAATTGAATATTTTAGCTTTTGATCTCGGCGCAAGCGGTGGCAAATTATTTCTCGCTAAAATCGATGGGGACAATGTATCGATTGAGAATATCCACCGTTTTGACAATGTTTCCTATTCAGCAAACGGCGCACTTTTCTGGGACATCATTAACATTTATAAAGAAATGAATGTCGGAATCAAAAAAGCCATTGAAATGACAGATGATCAGATCGACTCATTTGCCATCGATTCTTTTTCCAATGACTTTGGTCTGATCGACAAAAACGGTCAGTTACTCACACAGGTACGCTGCTACCGTGATGAGCGTACTGCCAGACATGCAGACAAGATTTACAGCAAGCTTTCAAAAGAAAAGCTTTATGAACTGAGCGGCAACCAGAATGCACTCTTTAACACTTATCTGCAATTAGGCGCTATGCGCGAAGACGGTCACGGATTTTTATTAGATAACGCTTATAAACTTCTGTTTATCCCGGATCTTCTGATCAATTTCCTGACCGGCAAGACAATTTCCGAATATACGATTTCTTCTGTCAGCCAGCTGTATGATTTTAAGAAAGATGACTGGTGTCAGGAAATCCTTGACAGTTATGATATTCCACGCGAATTATTCGGCACGCTTACAAAGCCGGGTACACTGCTTGGAAATACACAGGAAAGTTACAATGAAATGATGGGAACAAAGGGATTCCCTGTATCCGTTGTCTGTGAGCACGATACTGCTTCTGCATATCTGTCTTCACCGCTCCACACAGACTGCGCACTTGTAAGCTGTGGTACATGGTCACTGATCGGTACGGAGCTTGACCACTGCGTGATCACCCCGGAAGGCTATGCCGCCAATCTGGCAAATGAAGGTGGCTACGAAGGTCATCACCGCATCCTGCGCAATGTGATGGGTTCCTGGTTCATACAGGAGAGCAAACGTTATTACAAAGAACATGGAAAAGACTACAGTTTCAGTGAACTCGGTGAACTCGCCGAAGCTGCAGAACCATTCCGTTTTCTATTTGATCCGGATGAACCTGTTTTTTATAATCCGGGTAATATGCCAAAGAAAATCCAGAAGTACTGTATGGAACACTACGGAGAGGCTCCGGAAACAGTCGGCGAAATTATCCGCTGTATCTACGAAAGCCTTGCCATGAAATTCCGCTGGACGGTCGAACAGCTTGAGAAGGTATCCGGAAAAGAATTACCGGTCATCAACATGATGGGTGGCGGTTCCAAGGCGGAAATCCTCTGCCAGTTTGTTGCCAATGCCTGCGGACGCAAAGTTGTTGCAGGACCGGACGAGGCAACTGCCATCGGAAATATTACTGTACAATTAATTTCCATCGGCGCCGCTTCTTCCCTTGATGAAGCAAAAAATATCATGGCATCTGCCTCCAAAATACGCGAATATTTACCTCAGAATCACGAAGAGTGGGATGTTAAGTATCAGAAATGTATCATTAACAAATAAATCACATACATCACATACATTATGAGGAGGAAAAACTATGAAAAACATTTTAACCGCACCATTTATTCAGGAAATTTCTGAAATGACAGCGAACATGTACCGCCTTGGCTGGGATGAAAGAAACGGCGGAAACATCAGCTGGCTGCTTGAGGATGAACCGCTGGAGTATTATCTGGATCTTGATCACGTTATCCGTACGATCCCGATTAACTTCGATGCTTCTTATGTTGCAGGTCGTATCTTTATGGTAACAGGAACCGGAAAATATTTCAAAAATATTACTCCAAACCCGGCAGAGAACCTTGGTATCGTACGTGTGGCACAGGATGGAAAAAGCCTGGAGTTGTTATGGGGATTTGAAGGAAATGCCGCTCCGACAAGCGAATTTCCAACACATCTGATGAACCACATGGAGCGTCTGAAAGTAGATCCTACACATCGTGTTATTATGCACTGCCACCCGGTAAACACAATTGCAATGACATTTGTACATTCCATAGACGAGAAAGAGTTTACTAAAGCTTTGTGGGGTATGTGCACAGAATGTATCGTTGTATTCCCGGACGGTGTCGGAATCGTTCCTTGGATGATCGCAGGAACGAACAAAATCGGCGAACTCACAGCCGAGAAGATCCGCGACCGCAGAATCATTCTCTGGGCACAGCACGGAATTTTCGCTGCCGGACATACGCTTGATGAGGCATTCGGTCTGATCGAGACAGTCGAGAAAGCAGCTGAAATTTATATGAAGATTGCTCCGCTTCCGATCGTAAATAAAATTCCGGAAGAGCAGTTAGGCGAACTTGCCAGAAGCTTTGGTGTAACACCAAGAGAAGGCTATCTGGATTAAAAAGAAATAATATATTTTACCAGGAGGAAACTTAAAGATGTACTTAGAAAAAATGTTTGGACTTAACGGAAAAGTTGCTATCGTAACAGGTGGTGGACGCGGTATCGGACAGGTTATCGCACAGGGGCTTGCCGAAGCAGGTGCCGAAGTTGTAATCTTAAGCCGTTCCGGTGCCGAAGAAACTGTAAAATTAATTGCAGAAGCAGGTGGAAAAGCTTACGATCTCAAAGCTGATGTTACAGACGAAACACAGGTGGACAAAGCTCTTGCAGAGATTCTTGAGCGTTCAGGTTCTATCGATATCCTGTTCAATAATGCCGGTATCTGCATGCATCAGTCCACATTAGAAGCTACTGTTGAAGAATTTCGCGAAGTTGTTGATATCAACTTAACCGGAGAATTTATCATGTGCCGTGCCGTTGGACGTATCATGATCGAACGTGGCATCAAAGGAAGCATCATCAATATGGCTTCTATGTCCGGAACGATCGTTAACATCCCACAGTGGCAGGTTTCTTACAACGCTTCCAAAGCAGGTGTTATCCACATGAGCAAATCTCTTGCCATTGAATGGGCTGAATACGGCATCCGTATAAACTCTTTAAGCCCTGGATATATTGCAACACCAATGTCAGTCGATGTACCGAAAGACTTGATTGACGCATGGATTCCGCTTATGCCAATGCACAGAATGGGAAAACCGGAAGAACTCATCCCTGCAGTTCTCTATCTTGCATCCGATGCCTCCGGATATACAACCGGAAGCGATATTATCGTAGACGGCGGATATTCCGTACAGTAATTTCACTTAGCAAAAAAGTTGCCAATGTATCACGAAAAACATTGGCAACTTTTTTATAATTTATATTTTTCCATTATCTTCTGGATGCTCTCTTCTGTTTTTTCTAACTCACCTACGATCTATTGAAGGAACTTTCCTTTATCCAGCTTCTTTTTTATCAAATCTATAAGTTCTAAAATTAAGACATTTTGCTACTTCCGCGCAAGCATAGCTTCCGCATCTGCGATTTCACAGCCACAGAAGCCGAGCGGATGAGGTTTCTTTGTATACTGCCCGTGAAAATCGCTGCCACCGGTTGTAAGAAGCTCATATTTCTTCGCAATCTCCAGAAGACGCTGTCTGGATTCCGTTCCGTTTCTTGGATGCCATACTTCTACACCTGCAAGCAGACCCTCTTTGGCATATCGCTCAATCAGCTCAAAGCTGTCAAACTGCTCCGCATGCGCTACCACCGGAACACCTCCAGCTTCCCGGATTACCGTCGCCGCTTCTAACGTCGTCGGATATCGTTTCGGTACATAACAGCTTCCCTTTGAAGAAATCAGTGAACTCATCAGCTCTCCGATTGCCACATTTGTATAGCCAAAATCACATAACGGCTGCATCACATGACATTCATATATCGATTCGCTGTCTTTTGCATAAGATTCCACCAGTTCCGGTGTCACGAGCGGATATATTTCATGTACTCTGCGCGCCATCTCCAGCTTCTGCTCTCTTCGCCATTTCAATGTATTTTCCAGAAATCCATCGATCATCTGACGATCCTTTGGCAGATAGCAGAGCAAATGCACATTTCTTCCACTTTCTTCATCAAGCGTAGACATTTCCACACCCGGAACCACATGCACGCCAAGTTTTCCGCCAAGCTCCACAGCTTCATCCACACCTGCCATTGTATCATGGTCTGTGATTGCAATATACTTAAGTCCGATCATTGCAGCGTATTCTATCACCTGTGCAACCGTTCTGGATGCATCTGAATGTGTCGTGTGCACATGCAGATCACACGGATTCGCTGCTGTTAATTCATTTTTTATTATATTTTGTTTCTCTGACATTTTCTTGCCAACTTTCTTACTTTTCTTTTTTCCACAGTCTCTGGTTTTTACGCTTCTTCATCCTGATCGTTCGTCAGATGCAGTCTGTCAAGAATGTAGAAAATAAGACTTAAAATCATGCCGACTACACATGCAAGCACCATACCGGTCAGCTCAATATCCCCAAACGCCACTTTGATTCCGGAAAGTCCAGTTACAAATACTACTGAAGTAAGTGTCAGGTTTCTTGATCTGCCATAGTCCACCTGTGAGTCAACCAGAATACGGATACCGGATGCTCCGATCATACCGTATAACAGGAAGGAAATCCCTCCGATAACCGGTCCCGGAATCGTCTGGATCAGCATAGATAATTTTCCTACGAAAGAGCAGATGATAGAAAGCACTGCCGCCCCTGCGATCACGCGCACGCTGTATACTTTTGTAACCGCCATAACACCGATATTCTCACCGTAAGTCGTTGTCGGTACGGAACCGATCAAACCGGAGATCATGGTAGAGAAGTTATCTCCGAATAAAGATCTGTGTAGGCCCGGTGTTTTCAACAGATCACGGCCTACAATCTTACTCGTTACAACCTGATGTCCGATATGTTCTGACGTAATAACGAGAAGTACCGGAAGAATCATCAGGATTGCACCTGTATCGAATTTTGCCATTGTAAAGTTCGGCAGTGCAAACCAGGATGCAGAAGTCACTTTAGAAAAATCAAGGATGCCACAGCCAAGCGCTGTCAGATATCCTGCGATAACCGCAATCAGAATTGGAATAACCGATAAAAATCCGCGGAATAAAACATTCCCAAAGACCGCAACACCGAGTGTCACAAGAAATACGATCACATTTCTCATGTCCAGTTTGTCATCCAGAAGTCCTGCATTACTCGCTGCTGAACCGGAAAGTTCCAATCCAATCAATGCTACTACAGGTCCCATCGCTGCCGGCGGCAATACAACATCAATCCAGTCTGTTCCACATTTGTAAATAATGAGCGATAAGATACATCCGCATAATCCAACCGCAACGAAACCGCCCAGTGCATATTCATATCCCATTTTCGAAATAACAACACCTGCCGGTGCCAGAAATGCAAAGCTGGAGCCAAGATATGCCGGCGCCTGCCCCTTTGTTACTGTCATAAAAATCAATGTTCCGACACCGTTCATAAATAATACAATCGCCGGATTAATACCAAATACAAACGGCACCAGAACCGAAGCCCCAAACATCGCAAACATATGCTGGATGCTGAGTGGAAGCAGCAGTTTAAATGGCACTTTGTCCTCGATTTGAATAATTTTACGTTCTCCCATGTTTTCCTCCTGTACCTTTCATTCCTTTAAGTTTGAGTAATTATAGTATTTCACTTTGTCCATTGTATCATATCGGTATCTATAAGAAAAGAAAAAGGAGATTGCAAAATCTCCTTTGCAATCTCCTTTTGTCCCATTATATGATACAAGATTTTATAGAATAACCTTACCGGCATCTCAATCCTTTATGTATGCTTTTAGTATAAGCATTTTACAGTTGGATAAATCTTTCTGAATTTCTGGTATTTCTCTTCGTATTTGTCAACCAGTTCTTTCTCCGGCTCAACTGTATCAATAACTTTTACAAGTTTGGAAGCGATCGTCTCAACATCCGGATATGCTCCGCATCCGACTGCTGCCAGCATAGCTCCGCCAAGTGCCGGTCCTTCTTCGCTTTCAATAACATCTACCTTCATGTTCATAACATTTGCAATGATCTTCTTCCACAGTGGGCTCTTTGCTCCGCCACCGCAGATCTTTGTTCTCTCAATCTTAATTCCAAGACTTCTTGCAACTTCCAGAGAATCACGAAGTCCGAATGCAACACCTTCCAGAACAGCCTGTGTCATGTCTTCTCTTGTTGTGTCCATAGACATTCCGATAAACATTGCTCTTGCGTCCGGGTTGTTGTGTGGAGAACGTTCACCCATCAGATATGGCAAGAAGAATACATTGTTCTCACCCAATTTCTGAATGCCTGCCTGCTCTGCCGCAAAGTCTGTTGTCTTGAGGATTTCCTCATTCCACCACTTGTTGCAGGAAGCTGCACTTAACATACATCCCATCAGATGATAATATCCGTCTGCGTGTGCAAAGGAATGTAAAGCGTTGTGCTCATCTACTCCAAAGTTCTTGCTGGAAATGAAAATTGTTCCGGAAGTTCCAAGAGAAATATTACATCTTCCGTCACCTACAGTTCCTGTTCCAACAGCTGCTGCGGCATTGTCTCCGGCACCTGCGATAACTTTTACTTCTGCAGGAAGTCCAAGTTCTTTCGCAATGTCTTCTTTCAGAGTTCCTACTACTTCATAACTTTCATATAACTTCGGAAGCATCTCTTCTGTGATTCCGCAGATATCAAGCATTTCTTTTGACCAGCAGCGATTCTTAACGTCCATAAGAAGCATACCGGATGCATCGGATACGTCTGTGCAGAAAGATCCGGACAGCTTGTATGCCAGGTAATCTTTTGGAAGCATGATCTTTGCAATTTTAGCGAAATTCTCAGGTTCATTCTTCTTCATCCAAAGAATCTTCGGTGCTGTAAATCCTGCAAATGCAATATTTGCTGTGTAAGCGGATAATTTATCCTTTCCAATTACTGTATTCAGATAATCTGTCTCTTCTCCGGTTCTTCCATCGTTCCACAGAATTGCCGGGCGGATCACATTGTCTTCTGCGTCCAGTGCAACAAGTCCGTGCATCTGTCCACCAAAGCTGATTCCTGCAACCTGTGACTTATCACACTCTGCTGTCAGTTCTTTGATTCCTTCCATAGACTGTGCAAACCAGTCTTCCGGTTTCTGCTCAGACCAACCCGGATGCGGGAAGAACAACGGATACTCTCTGGAGACAATCTTCTTAATATCTCCCTCTTCATCCATTAATAACAATTTAACTGCTGATGTTCCTAAATCTACACCAATGAATAGCATTGTTTTTATCCCCTTTCTTATGCAAATGGATTTTCTGTCTTATATCTTACACCTTTTGGCTGATTATATCCAATCTCTTCTACAGGAACTCCGATATATTTGAAAACTTCATATAAAGCTTTTCCGAAATGTCCAAATGCAACTGCTCCGTGATGTGGGTATCCTCCCTCGAGCAGTACGTGGCGGTAGAATCTTCCCATCTCCGGAATTGCGAAAATACCAACGCCTCCGAAAGATTTTGTTGCTACCGGAAGGACTTCACCATGCGCAATGTATGCACGCAGTTTGCAGTCTGCTGTGCTCTGCAGACGATAGAACGTAATATCTCCAGGAATGATATCCCCTTCCAGAGTTCCCTGTGTTACTTCTTCCGGAAGTGTTCTTGCCATAATCATCTGGTTCTTCATTTCACAGAATGCAAGCTTGCTGGATGCTGTATTTCCACAGTGGAATCCCATGAAAGTATCTTTCTGTGTATAATCGTATTTTCCTTTAATCTCGCTCTCATACATATCCTTCGGTACTGTGTTGTTAATATCCAGAAGTGTTACTGTATCTTCGCTGACAACCGTTCCGATGAACTCACTGAGCGCTCCGTAAATATCTACTTCGCAGGAAACCGGGATTCCCTGGTCTGTCAGACGGCTGTTGACATAACATGGTACGAATCCAAACTGTGTCTGGAATGCAGGCCAGCATTTTCCTGCGATCGCAACATATTTTCTGTAACCTCTGTGATCTTCTACCCAGTCTTTTAATGTGATCTCATACTGTGCGAGTTTCTCAAGGATCTCCGGTTTCTTATTACCGGCTCCAAGTTCTTCTTCCATCTCTTTGACAACTGCCGGGATTCTCTCATCTCCTGCATGTTTGTTAAATGCTTCAAACAGG
Source organism: Dorea hominis (assembly GCF_014287705.1). Lineage (NCBI taxonomy): Bacteria > Bacillati > Bacillota > Clostridia > Lachnospirales > Lachnospiraceae > Dorea > Dorea hominis. The sequence continues at coordinate 11,142 of NZ_JACOOY010000026.1, forward strand.
TCCAGCTCTGAATTTTCTTCAATCTCTACACCCAGATTATAAAGCTGTTTGATCGGCGCATTACATGCTAAGAAATTTAACGGTCTTGGTCCAAAGCTGATGATCTTTAAATCATTTAATCCGATGACAGCTCTTGCTACCGGCATAAACTCATGGATCATATCTGCACATTCTTCTGCATCTCCGACCGGATATTCCGGAATATATGCATTGATATTGCGAAGCTGTAAATTGTAGCTTGCATTAAGCATACCACAGTAAGCATCTCCACGTCCCTGTACCAGGTTGTCTCCTGTCTCTTCTGCTGCTGCCACGAACATCTTCGGTCCGTCAAAATGTTTTGCAAGCAATGTCTCAGAAATCTCTGGTCCGAAGTTTCCAAGATATACACAAAGTGCATTACATCCTGCTTTCTTAATGTCTTCGAGTGCCTGCACCATATGGATCTCGCTTTCAACGATACAGATTGGACATTCGTAAATGTTCTCTGCTCCGTATTTCTTTGTGTAGGCATCGATCAGTGCCTTTCTTCTGTTTACAGATAAGCTCTCCGGGAAACAGTCACGGCTTACTGCTACAATTCCAAGTTTTACTTCTGGCATGTTGTTCATAATACCAATTCCTCCTTCAAAAATGTTGTTTTTCATAATACATGTTTTGTAAATCTTTTGTTTTATAAATCCGTTACACTCGTAACGCCGCCGGCATTAAACCGACACATTCTCGCCTTTCAGCCCGCAAAAGGCGCCTTCAATCTTTGCATCCTCATGTGCGATGAGCCACTTGTTTCTCGCTGTGAGAAGTCTTGCTTCTCCCTTGGCATCCGCCGGTATCTCTACGTCTGTGTTTGTCCCCTTTGGCAGGATCACAACACAGCGAAACCCTTTCTCACTCGTCATACATGGTGCATAATGCAGCGTTGTTGCATACATCTCTACGGCTGTTCCTGCCGGAACAAGGAATGCTTCGATCTGATCTGTATCGTAAGTATAATCTTCTGTAATATCCTGCTGCCTTCCTACGAGGAGAATCATATCTGTCACTGCTACATTGATTTCTGAACTTCTGTGATACTCTACCGCGTTCAGATAAGTATTGAACCCGTTGCAGAATCCCACCTGGATCGGCAGTCCTCCAAACGCACGGTCTTTAAAAGCGTTTGCAACAGGAAGATCTTCCAGTTCTTCCATCCCCGGCACATAGATCACTTCCCCTTTAGGAAGCGGTGTATGTTCCATGGCTTTTAAAAGCGGTGACAACGCATACCCTTCCAGTACTCGTCCATATGTCGAAAACGCTTTGTCTTCTACTTGTTGAATTTTCATAATAATTCCTCCTAAAACACAAGGTTATTATAGCAATTTTTTAACGATCTTTCGACCAAATACTTAACCGTTCATGGCAAATTCTTGTCCTTCTTGCAATTTGAGCACTTTGTCCTGTGAACTTTTTTATTTTCTTCCTATTTCCCCCGCAAAAACAGAAACAGAGCGCAGTAACAAATATTGTTACTGCGCTCTGTCCTATAATTCTTTCCTGAATTCACTGGGCAATTTATTGTATTTTTTCTGAAATACCTTTGTAAATGCCTTACTGTTTGGGAATCCGTTCTGACTCGCGATCATTCCGATAGGCATATCGCTGTTGACCAGATCCTTATATGCATGCTCCAGACGTATGTCGTCAAGATAATTCTTATAGTTCGTCTTTGCATATTTTTGAAACATCCTCGACAGATAAGTAGAGGAATATCCAAAAGTCTGTGCCAGGCTTTCAAGCGATAAATCCTTCGTGTAGTTTTCCTTCATGTATGCCGTTATCGCCGATAACTTGTTCAGTTTTTTGTTGCTTCGTATCATTTCACTGTCCACAGATACTTCTCTGTACTTACTCACAAGCAGATAGATCAGCTCGTAAAAATAACTCTGTACTTTCAGATCATATCCGATCTCTTTCTTCTCATAAGCATCGTACATGTCCCGGATCACCTGCATGAATTCCTCATCATGTATCCTTCTGCTGTGTGTAAAATAAATAAACTTCTCATCCGTATAATATCGTTCAAACGTTGTCAGCGGAATCTGAAGCACTACAGTAAAATTCTCTTTCGGAGAGTGGATCGAATGGATCTCATTGGAGTTGACCAACATGAATTCTCCCGGATTCAGGGAATACTTAATCTCATTCACGTAAAATTCAATCTCTCCTTCGAACAAAGCAAAGATTTCGACAGAACGATGCCAGTGCTTCTCTCTCGAGTAATTACCGCGTCGTCCCTCGAAAACAAACATTTTAAAAGGGATATCGTCATTTGGCATAATAATCTCGTGTGAATAATTCACCGGTTTCTCCCTCCTTATATTTCATAAGAATATATTGTTTGCTCGTTTCACTGCTTTCCCTATTATATCATAACAACGCTTATCTTTACAATTATAATCTCTTTTCCAGAAGTACAAGCTGCCTCCGAAATACCGTTAAATTCACATGGCACAATGTCTACCTCTCTGTATCCAAGCCTTTTGTACATGGCTCTCGCTCTCGCTTTTTTCTTTCTACAAAGGTTTTATCCTGCGTAAAAGCACTCTTTGAAAAGTAACGATTTGTCGCTAAATTTTCTTGAGCCTTTCACCCAGCCTGTTTTTCCGCTCGCGGTTTTGATCTTAATGTTAAATGCTTTGCCTGTCATATAAATCTTCACTGCTTTTGCTTTTGTTCCGGCTTTTACAGTAGCTACTTTCTTCTTACAGGAAACACTGTTGTATAATGCTTTCGTATTCTTCATCGTTCCGTATTTTCCATTTGCACGATAAGTGTAACCGGCACTTGTAATCTCATATGCGGAAGATGTCTTCTTTAATGCGCCTTTTTTATAAGTATAATTTACTTTGTACTCAACACCAGCCATCGCTGTGGACATAATATACTGTTTTGTGCTGATCGTGTTGCCTGACACTTTCAGGATATCCGTATGATGATGGTTCGTATAATTGTAAGATGTCTTTGAGAAATCAACGACTTTTTTAAATCTTCCTTTTTTATACTGATAAATACATTCCCACGGATCGTCTTCATTATCCGTCTCACCCTGTACCCAGAGATACGCTTTTCCGTTCTTTAATGTTATCAGTCTTGTGTGGATCGCATAGGAAGTCCATGTTCTTGTAATCTTTGTCGTTTTCTTGTTCACCGTAATCTTTACAGTCCCGTATCTGTCATACTGGTCTTTTGGAATACTGATCTTCACTGTATCTTTCTTTTTATCGCCGGTGATATCATAACTTTTGTAAGTCTTTCCTGCTTTCAATTCCACCATGGACGGATTCTTTGCTTCTGCTTTCATCGACGGCATAAATAAAACTCCTGTCAGGCATACCATTGCAGCTACTGCTGCCTTTTTCCATTTTCTCATAAGCTCCTCCTTTTCTTCTATGTTTTCCTGTAGCAATTGATACTTTGATGATAGCATTGACTTGCAGATCACACAAGATGCTGCCAGTCATATATTCGCTTTTCTGTTCCGATTTTTCAGCGACAAAAGTGCAATTACCGTTAAATGGGGACGGGGCTTTTCTAAAAAAGCCCCGTCCCCATTTATATATTTTTTCAACTAACTCTTACTATCTATCCCGCATAAAAGCACTCTTTAAAGAGCAATTTACTTTCGTCAAATTTCTTGCTGCATTTTAACCATCCGGTTTTACCGTCAGCAGTCTTAATCTTTACGCTTATAAATTTATCGCACATATAAATATTTGTTGATTTTGCTTTTGTTCCCGCAGTCACAGCAACACCGGTTGATTTACTTGTGGATGGACTGGTATAAAGCATTTTATTATTTTTCAATGTGCCCCAGCTGCTCTTCGTGCGATAAGAATAGGATGCTTTTACGATAGCAGCAGTTCTTGATACGATATGGAATTTTCCATTCTCATATTTGTAATCATATTTATAAACAGCCTCACCAAGCGGGCTCGTCATATTGCTCTGCTTTACAGTAAGCGTGTTGCCGGAAACTTTAACTACATCCGTACTCAGATGATAGTAATATTTCTTTACATATCCATCAAATTTCAGTTTCTTTTCCAGTTTGCCTTTGCGATATTGATACAGGCATCCCCATGTATCATCTGCATCTTCTGAAGAACTCTTCACCCAGAGATATACTTTTCCGTTTTTCAGTGTTACAAGGCTGGTCTTATAATAGAAAGAACCGATTCCTTTTTTCACAATTTTCTTTCCGTTGACAGATACTGTGATCCGCTTGATAAAGTCACTTTCATCACGTTTCCCGAGTGTAATCTTGATCTTATCTTTCTTTTTATCCCCGGTAATATCATATTTTGTATAAGTTTTCCCCGGTTTCAGTCTGACAATCGCCGGATTCTTCACTTTACCGGCTGCCTTCGCATGCACCGGAGCCATTGTCAGTGCCGTGCACAGGCAAATTGCTGCGACAAACAGATACTTTCTTAATGCTTTCCTCATGTTGTTCTCCTCCATTCTTGTCATCGCGTCTGTATATTTGCTTTACATGGAAAGCATATTCCTTAATTGTTAATATTTCCATTACAAAATTCTTAATATTTTATTACGATGCCAGGGGCAAAAGCCTGAAAACACACTGTGCTTACGTAGGAGTAGTTTTATGAAAAGTCCAGCCATTTTACTTCATCATAAAAAAACCTCCGGGACTCTTTCCTTCCCGGAGATTTTATCTTTATTTTTCTTACTTTTCTCTCGAAATCCATGCTATAAAAGGATTTGTGATATGTTCTCTTATCCCTGTTTTATAATAGTTCGCTGATTCCGTCCGCCATTGCGCTGAGGATGATACAGCAGGAGGTTGCTCCTGCATCCAGCACGCCTCTGGATCTCTCGCCCAGACGGCTGGAACGTCCGAATTTTGCTACCATGTCCTTGGTAGAATCGCGTCCTGCTTCTGCAGCTTTCTT
>NZ_JACOOY010000027.1:0-15728 GCF_014287705.1 Dorea hominis
ATGTTGCACTTTATGGCAAAGAAAACTGGGCGCTTTCTACATATGAAGGAAATGTCTCTCTTATCAATAACTATATTCTTCCGATCATTGGTGATACGAAACTCTCAGAGATCAATACCAGATTCATCGAAAGATATTATCAGAGTCTTTTGAAGAGACGTGCAGTTATCAATCCATTGAATAAAACCAGTCGAAATGAATTTGTATCTTCCAGTACGGTCAGGGATATTAATAAGTTGCTTAGAAACTGTTTTGAACAGGCAGTGAAATGGGAGTTAATGGAGAAGAATCCTTGCACCCATGCGACTGTACCAAAACATAAATCACAAAAAAGAGACATCTGGACAGCGGATACATTAATGTATGCGCTCAGTGTCTGTGAAGATGAGCGATTAAAGCTTGCAATAAATCTATCCTTTTCATGTTCCTTACGACTTGGTGAGCTGCTTGGTCTTACCTGGGATTGTGTAGATATTTCTCCTGAGGCAATTGAAGAAAACCGTGCATATGTCTTCATCAACAAAGAATCACAGCGTATAAGAAAAGAATCGTTGAATGCATTGGATGGAAAAGATGTGTTGTTGGTATTCCCGACAAATCATAAGAAGAATTCTACGGTCCGTATTCTGAAAACACCAAAGACAGAAAGCAGTGTGCGTAAGATATTCTTACCAAAGAGTGTCGCTAATATGTTGGTAGACTGGAAAGCGGAACAGGATGAAATGAAAGAAATCCTTGGTGATGAATATATGGACTATAACCTGGTTATGGCAAGTACCTTTGGGCTTCCTCTAGGAGATGGAGCAATACGTGGTCCTTTAAAAAAACTGATCGAGGACTATAATCTCCCACCGGTTGTATTTCACAGTTTTCGTCATAGCAGCGTTACTTATAAGCTGAAATTGAATGGTGGAGACATCAAGGCGGTACAGGGTGATTCCGGCCATGCTCAGGTCAATATGGTTACGGATGTGTACTCTCATATTCTGGATGATGACCGAAGGAAAAATGCAGAGCTTTTTGAAGAAGCGTTTTATGAGAAAAAGAATCTGGATCCACAGATGCATGTACAGCAGGAAAATAATAATACTACTGTTGCTGATGAAGTCGATCCGGAACTTCTGGTAAAAGTGTTGGCTAATCCAGAGATGCGGGCGTTGCTCAATTCACTGGCGAAGACGATGAAGTAATGAAAAATAGTGAAAAAATAGTGTAATTTTAGTGGAAAAACGATTCATAAAACGATATAATATATGGATGAAATGGAGGTGGATCATGTGATTAAGGTTACGCTAACAAATGAAATTTTAAAAAGAATATCGGAAATAGACGAAAAGCGTTTTTCTCTTAGTACGATAGAAATGCCACCTGTTATAAAAAACAGACTTAGAAAAAACTCTAAGAAAAAAAGTTCCTATGCTTCTAATAAGATTGAAGGAAATCCATTAACTGAAAAACAGGCAAATGAGGCTATTGATAGTGATCCTCACAAACATTTTTTAAAGCCAGAACAGGAAGTTCGTAATTACTTTTTAGCTTTAAATTTTTTAGAAGAAAAACTGAAAAAGAAAGAAGTTTTTTCAAAAGAAATGATTTTAGAAGTGCAGGCAATGGTTGAAAAAGGTGCGTCAAAAGAAAAGATAGGCTTAAGAGGCCCTATGCCACCTGGAATGTTATTTGCAGTATATGATTCCGAAACAGGCGCAGCGGAATATATTCCACCAGAGTATATTGATATTCCAGACTTGTTGGATGAACTTGTTGAATATGTAAATACTACAGATGATCATCCGCTGATTATTGCTGCTGTAGTTCATTATCAATTGGTTACCATTCATCCTTTTGAAGATGGAAATGGAAGAACCGCCAGATTAATGTCAGGCTATATTCTTGATTATTATGGATATGGTTTTAATGGAATAGGTTCTCTGGAAGAATATTTTGCCTATGATCCAGATGAGTATTATGCATCACTGCAAATGGGGTTACCGGCGTTATATTATTCAGGAAGAGAAAACCCTCCTCATCCGGAAATATGGATCAATTATTTTTTGCAGATGATGGAATTGTATTCTAAAAAGGTATATGAATTATCAAAAACATCCGAAAACGACGAGTTAGATGGAAGTCTATCTTATTTAAATGCAAAAGAAAAAGAATTCTTAGCATTTCTGTTAAAAAAGCGATTATATGAGTTTACACCAATTGAAGTAAGCAAAATGCTTGGTGTAACCAACAAAACGATTATTAATCGATGTGCAAAGCTGGTAAATAATGGTTTGTTAATTCCAATCATTGTAAAGACACGAGTCCGATCTTATCGGTTAAGTGATTTTTCAAAGACAAATGAGAAAAAGATTTTGAAAAAAATATCGTAATAAAATATAAAATTTGCCAGTCAAAAACGCATGGACAAACCGTCTCGTATGCGTTATATTATTTATAGACAAGAAAATATCTCGTGCTTTCGATAGGAAGTTTAATTGAATACTGTTTACCATGATCGAACGTACGAAGCATGGTGGTCATATAACAGATGTCGATGGTAATATCAAGGCATTCCCCAATTATTAGCTGGAGCAAACAATCAGCTAACTTTCAGAGCTTTACAGAGCTTGACAGAGGGGGTATTCAGAATAACTCAAATTGAATAGGAAACAGTTTCTAATAGTATCTCATATGGGTTTACCTTACCTCAGATTGACAGAGAGTGACAATAGGTTGGAGCTCTCCTAAGCGAGGGGTCGGAGGTTCAAATCCTCTTGGCGACGGGCTTCAAAGCGTTCGAAAATGTTAGCTGGATTAGCTGACAACGAACGCTTTTGTTATTTTCTACTCACGTTCGTGACACAAAATTCCATTCCAAATGATCAATTTCCAGCTAACACAATCCGATTTTTGTTAGCTGACAGCTAATCAAAATTACCGGTTTGCAAACATGGGTTTTAGAAAGTCCAGCTTACATTTGGGTTGCATTCCTGTTTTCGCTGAGTGTTATTCTGTATCTGATCCTGTTTGCAGGAGTTTTCGTAGATACTGTACTGGATATGACAAGAGAACGTATTATTGATTTTATTATATCGTGAGGAGGATATGAAAATGAGCGAAAACAATGATTATATTCAGTTACCACCACTAAAAAAAGACACACCAGCCGATGTGGTAGCATTTATGTGGGAGTACATGAAAGTACCGGAGGATTCAAGAGAAAAAGTTAAGAATCTGCTTAAAGATGCAAATGAAAATGGAGTAAAAATAAGTCATCAGGCACCACACTGTATGATGTTGTTCCGAAAGAAGAAATTGCTGAATTTGAAGAGCTTATGCGCAAAACCATAGCTGAAATTGTATCAGAAGCCAGTAGCGTTGCCTGTTGGGTGTATGTGCAGAAATATGTGAAGCACAAAATCCTAAATGAAATGCTGCAAGAATTGCCAGATGTAGGTCAATTCATCCTAGCTATGGATACCTGATTTGAAAAACTGATGGAGAAATAATCTAGGAAAATAGTTTAAAGTTTACATGTTATGATCATGTATGAAGTTGGAACGAAATAAAAGAATTGTGCTATACTATTGTTTAAGAAAAAAACTCATTGACATATTTCAATCTATTTAGGAGGATAAACGATCATGTGTACAGCAGCAACTTATAAAACAAAAGATTTTTACTTGGGACGAACCCTCGATTATGAATGCTCTTATGGTGATCAGATAGTAATTACACCACGTAATTATGCGTTTAATTTTCGCCATGTTGGCGATATGAAAAATCATTATGCAATTATTGGAATGGCTCATGTTGCAGAGGATTATCCTTTATGAAAACCATCAGATCAGTGCAGTAGATATGCATGTAGAAAATCTGGATAGTGATAAAATAATTTGTTATCCAGTAATTCAAGGAGAACGAATCAACTATCAAAATAAATAATGTTTTGAAATCAGGGATGAGGTAGAAAGGAAAGTTCCATGACAAAAGATAAAGTAAAAAAACTCAGGATGGACAGTCCGAAATCACTACAGTTTTTAAATAATGCTACAAAATTTTATAATTTAATGATGATGTATCGTTGTGCTATTCGGGAGATACAAACTAAACTTGAGGTTTTGGATGATGAATTTTCAGTTGAGAACAATCGAAATCCTATTTCTTTTATAAAAACAAGAATTAAGAAGCCCAATAGTATTTACGATAAACTGCAGAAGATGGGATATGAATTTACAACAGAAAATATACAGACATATCTCAATGATGTAGCAGGCGTTCGAATAGTTTGTGCGTTTATTGACGATATTTATATGATATCAGATTTGATTACCCAACAGGATGATATTAAAGTTATTGAAATAAAAGATTATATAAAAAATCCAAAATCGAATGGTTATCGAAGCTATCATATGATTGTTGAAATACCAGTATTTTTTGCTAAGGGTAAAACACCTATGCGTGTAGAATTACAGATTCGAACCAATGGTATGGATTTTTGGGCAACATTGGAACATCAACTTCGCTATAAAAAAGGAATTGAAGAAATGCCTGGCTATGATGAGATAAGTGAAGAATTACTTCATTCTGCAAGAGCTATCATTGAAGCAGATAATGAAATGCAGAGAATAAAAGACAAAATTGGTATGTTCCATGAAATTTAGGGAGAAAACTAAGCAAGTAGGAAGGTGGAATATATATGAAACAAGATACTTTAGAGGGCAAAGCAAAAACAAAAAATGGGGTAAAGCGGCTATGTTTTTCCATAATCTGCATTCTTCTGGAAGTGATTTTTATTATTACTATCGTAACACGCTTGAATGAATATGCAGAAATCATAAATTTATTTACAAGGATTTTGAGTGGGATCTTGGTTTTGGGATTGTACGCATCAAATAAGACATCCTCTATGAAAATGCCTTGGGTCATCTTAATTCTAATTTTCCCAATTATGGGTGTAGGCCTGTATTTGTTGATTGGTTTGAATGGTGGCACACATAAAATGCGTGAGCGATATGCAGAAATTGATAGCAAATTGTTACCAATGCTTCCGGACAGTCAGGAGTGTTTGAGCAGAATAAAAGAAGCAATTCCGAAAGCAGGAAATATAGCAAGTTACATACAAAGAAATTCGCAGTATCCAATCTATCAGAATACGGATATTGTGTATTTTGATGAAGCAGTGAAAGGATTAGAGGCACAGCTTAAGGATTTGGAGAAAGCACAGAAGTTTATCTTTATGGAATATCATGCGATAGAAGACGCTGAAGCATGGCATAAGATTCAAGATGTTCTGGAAGAGCGAGTAAAAGCAGGTGTGAAAGTTAGAGTATTCTACGATGATATGGGTTCTATAGGCTTTATTAACACAGATTTTGTGAAAAAGATGGAGGCAATAGGAATTCATTGCCGTGTATTCAATCCATTTGTGCCAGGTTTAAATCTGTTTTTGAACAATCGTGATCATAGAAAAATAACAGTTATTGATGGAAAAGTCGGATTTACAGGTGGATATAATCTAGCAAACGAATATTTTAATTACACACACCCGTATGGACAGTGGAAAGATACAGGTATTCGTTTAGAAGGAGATGCTGTTCAGTCGCTTACGGTGACATTTTTGGAAATGTGGAATGCAGTAAGTGATAAGGATGCTAATGATTCTGATTTTAGTAAATACCTTTTCCACTATGATTATGCGGCACAGCAAACTGGGTTTGTTCAACCTTATGCAGACAGCCCTATGGATAATGAACAAGTAGGAGAAGAAGTTTATATCAGTATGATAAATAAAGCTGAAAAATATTGTTGGTTTATGACTCCATATCTAATCATAACAGATGAAATGACGCATGCGTTATGTCTGGCTGCTAAGCGAGGGGTAGACGTAAGAATTATCACACCTGGTATTCCTGATAAAAAATTCATTTATAATATAACTCGTTCTTTTTATCATGGATTAGTTAAACATGGTGTTCGTGTTTATGAGTGGACTCCTGGTTTCTGTCATGCAAAAATGAGTGTGGCAGATGACTGTATGGCAACTTGTGGAACAATTAATCTGGATTATCGAAGTTTATATCACCATTTTGAAAACGGCTGTTTTATGGCAGATTGTCAGGCAGTTGTGGAAATAAAAAATGATCTGATAAGAACGATGGGAGAATGTCGTGATGTGACAGACCAATATCAAACCGGACAAGGTGCATATTTGCGACTGGGACAATTATTTATGAGATTATTTGCTGGATTGCTATAAGAATCTGATGAAACGACCTTTCAAAAAACAGTTGATTTAGAAGTTAACTGTTTTTGAAAGGCCGTTTTTGCTATATCTAACAGTCTGTTGTACAAAGAAGATTTTGCATGGATGAAAAAAATAAACCTTGTTGAGGTTAAATTGAGATTGACTTTGTATTGTATAAGTATGAAATAAAAAGGAATCAAGTGATGTACAATGAAAAAGCATAAAATATGTAAAATCCTTCTTGTTATACTGGCAATTTTTTTATGTGTGGCTTTTTATGAATTGCTCGGAATCTGCGTTGCATATAAAAAGCAGCCGGAAGTGTCCAATACAACCAAAAAAGAAACAAAAAATGGGTCACGGAACGAATGCAGTGAAAATACAGAACGGGCAGTAATCATAGAAAAGAATCCAGAAGCGCTTTTACAAAGAGTGCGTTTGATCAAGAATGCAAAAAAGGAAATTATTCTTTCTACTTTTGCATTTCAATCCGATGAAAGTGGAAAATTGATTTTAGGAGCACTGTATGATGCGGCAGACAGAGGTGTACATATTCGTCTGTTAGTAGATGGAATGGAGAGTTGGATTGATATGGAAGGAAATCCGTATTTCTATGGATTATCTTCCCATGAGAATGTTGAAATTAAACTGTATAATAAGGCCAATCCGTTGAAACCGTGGAAAATGATGGGTAGAATGCATGATAAATATTTGATTGCAGATGGAAAGAGATATATTCTTGGGGGAAGAAATACATACAACTATTTCCTGGGTGATTTTCCGGGACATAAGAACTATGACAGAGACGTGTTAGTGGTTTGCGATGAACCTGAGAAAGAAAATTCAGTTAACCAGTTGTTAGAGTATTTTGAAACGATATGGGAACAAGAAGACAGTAGTTATTTTCATGACAATAAAAAACTGGCAAATAGAAAATCTGTAAAGAACGCAGTTTTAGAGCTGCAGAACGGCTATCAGAAATATTTTGAAGAGAATAAGGAAAGAATCTGCGATACCGATTACACGGACGAAACTTTTGAGACAGAAAAGATTGCATTAGTGTCAAATCCTATCCACACAGGTTCCAAGGAACCAGTAGTCTGGTATCAACTGGGAGAACTAATGAAAAATGCAAAAGAGCGCGTGAAAATTCATACACCATATATTATCTGCAATGATATGATGTATAATACATGGAAAGAGATTGCGGAGAGAGTTCCGGATTTTTCTATCATGACCAATTCGGTTGCCAACAATGGAAATCCGTTTGGTTCTGCTGATTATGCGAGAAACAGAAACAGAATTTTAAATACAGGAATTGATATCTGGGAGTATGAAGGCGGCTATTCTTACCACGGAAAAAGCATCCTGATTGATGATGATCTATCCGTAATAGGTTCCTTTAACATGGATATGAGAAGCACGTATCTGGATACGGAACTGATGCTTGTAATACGTAGCAAAGAGATTAATAAACAGTTGGAAGAAGGCATGATGGAATATGAAAGAGTGTCCCGACAGGTATTGGAAGATGGAACCTATCGTGATCCGTATCATGTAGAGCCAATTGAATTGACAAAGAAGCGTCAGAGAAACATACTTTTGGTACAGCATCTGCTTGGATGGGCAAGGTATCTGTTTTAATAAGGAGGAAGGAAAACGTGTTTCAAATATTGATTGTAGAAGATGATAAAGAATTAAGCCAGCTATTCCAAAAAGTGCTTGAGAAGAATGGATATCAAGTCAAAAGTGCATCGGATGGAGCACAGGCATTAGAAGTATTGGATAAGGAATATATTGATCTGATCATTTCTGATATTATGATGCCGGTTATGGATGGCTATGAACTGGTGTCAGAACTTCGTTCAGCAGGATATCAGATACCAGTGCTTATGATCACTGCGAAAGGTTCCTTTGATGATATGCGCCAGGGATTTCTTTCGGGAAGTGACGATTATATGGTAAAACCGGTAAATGTGAATGAAATGGTTTTAAGAGTCGGAGCACTGCTTCGCCGTGCACAGATACTGAATGAACACAAAATTGTGATCGGTTCAACAGAGTTTGATTATGATGCAATGACGGTTACAACTGATAAGGAAAGTCTTGTTTTGCCTAAAAAAGAATTCCTGCTTTTATATAAGCTTGCAGCTTCGCCAGGCAGAACATTTACAAAACAACAGTTGATGGATGAAGTATGGGGATACGAGACGGAGGCAGACCCACATACGATAGAGGTACATATAGGAAGAATCAGAGAGCGTTTTAAAGATAACCCTGATTTTGAAATCGTAACAATGCGTGGAATTGGATACAAGGTGGTGAAAAAATAATGGAACAAAAGAAAGAAAAAGGATTGCGGATCCGATCCTGTCTGACCGGTGCAATCTGGCTGGCACTTGTATTTTCAACAGTCATATCTGCTTTATTATTTGCTTTTTTGAATCATTTTTTTAATCTGCCGGGCAGCATACCTGTGCTTGGCTGGCTTTTGATTTTCAATACATTGATTGCAGGGCTGATCACTTCCTTTATCAATGCAAAGTTACTGGAACCAATTACCAGACTTAGTAAAGCAATGAAGGAAGTTTCTCAGGGAGATTTTGAACAGCATTTGGAAACGAACAGCCGTATAGCAGAAGTTGGAGAATCTTATCAAAGTTTTAACGTTATGACAAAAGAACTTCGTGCAACAGAGGTGCTGCAGATGGATTTTGTATCTGATGTTTCTCATGAGTTTAAGACCCCGATTAATGCCATTGAAGGATATACAATGCTGCTTCAGGGAGAAGAACTGTCTCCGGATCAAGAGGAATATGTAGAAAAAATCTTATTTAACACCCAAAGACTTTCCGGATTGGTTGGTAATATTTTGCTGTTATCCAAGTTAGAGAATCAGAATATACCAATGAAAAAAACAGAATATCGTCTGGATGAACAGATCCGCCAGGCATTTCTTTCATTGGAAACAAAATGGACAGAAAAAGAAATTGGTTTTCAGGTAGAATTGGAGGAAGTTAAATATACTGGGAATGAAGGACTTTTTATGCATATCTGGATAAATCTTTTGGATAATGCGATTAAGTTCAGCCCTTCAAAGGGGACAATTACGATGTTTCTGAAACAAGAACAGGATTCTGTTAAGTTCATTCTGGAAGATGAAGGACCAGGAATAGAGGATGATGTAAAATCCAGAATATTTGACAAGTTCTATCAGGTAGATGGATCTCATAAAGCAGAAGGAAATGGCCTAGGTCTTGCACTTGTAAAACGGATTGTAGATAGTGCCGGAGGAACAATCAAAGCAGAAAACCGTGAATATGGTGGATGCAGATTTGTTGTAGAGCTTCCAATACAGAAAGATGAGGCCATATAAGTTTAAGAAAAACAGATAGAGGAGGAATTACATGACATTTTATCAGGAATTGCAGTTAAATCAGGCAGGTTCTAAAAATCTGTTGAAAAAGAGTGAAACAGTGAAAGAAAAATCATATCATATACTGGTATATTTGGTAAAGATAGCTGTTACAATGGCATTTTGTTTTTTATTTGTTACTATTTTCAGTATCTTATTTGGAAATGAGAATAGTATTGTGGGTGTAGTAGTTTTATTATGCCTTATGGTATTTCGGAATGCGGATCTGGGGATCCACACCGGACAATCTACGATGCTTTTGGCTTTGTTCTTTGTAATTATGACTGTATGTCCGCATTTAGCAAATCAGTTTTCACCGGTATTGGGAATGCTGTTAAATATTGCGGCACTGGCTGTGTTGATTCTGTTCGGATGCCATAATCCATTCATGTTTAATCAATCTACATTGGTTCTTGGGTATCTGCTGCTATATGGTTATGATGTTACGGGAAAAAGCTATCAGATGCGATTAGTCGGAATGGCTTTAGGTGCAGCACTTACCTGCTTTGTATTTTATCGAAATCATAAAAACAGAACTTATAAAAGAAATCTGAAAGATCTGATACAAGAATTTGATATCACTTCTTCCAGAACAAAATGGCAGATATGTCAGATTTTATGCGTACCGATTGTCCTTTGCATTGCAGAACTTTGTAATATGCCACGTGCAATGTGGGCTGGTATTGCGGCCATGTCCGCGATTTTGCCGTTTATGGAAGATATGCACTACAGAGTCCGTAAAAGGATTGTCGGAAATATTGCAGGTGTTATATGTTTTACAGTATTATATTTTCTGCTTCCTTCGTCAATCTATGCATATATAGGAATTCTTGGTGGAATCGGTGTAGGATTTTCAGCACAATATGGCTGGCAGGCATTATTTAACACATTTGGTGCTTTAGCCATTGCTGCAGAGACTTATGGACTACAAGGAGCGGTTAGCCTTAGAGTGATTCAAAATGTTTTTGGTGTTGTATTTGCTTTAGCATTTTGTGTTATATTTTATTGGTTTATGTCTAAAAAAAAGGAAAGTGAGGTGACCGTACATGCAGAGTGAAGTGAATCAGGAAGAAAATTTGAATAGAATTATTACGGTTCCTAATCTTCTTTCTTTTTTTCGGCTTTGTCTGATTCCGGTAATTATATGGAGTTATTGTGTAAAGAAAAATCCTCTGTTAGCTGGTGAAATCTTATTGCTGTCTGGTCTTACGGATCTTGCTGATGGATATATCGCAAGAAGATTCCATAGGATTAGTAATTTAGGAAAAATACTTGATCCGGTGGCTGATAAGCTGACACAGGCAGCGATGTTAATCTGTCTGTTTACTCGTTTTCCGCATGTGCTTCTTTTAATCGTAATAATGGCAGGTAAGGAGCTGTATATGGCAGTTAGTGGATGTCTTGTGATACGAAAGACAGGAAAAGTACATGGTGCAGACTGGCATGGAAAGATAGTAACCTTTTTATTATATGGAACTGCAGCGGTGCATATTATATGGTTCCACATTACACCGATGGTATCAGATTTGTTGATTGGTTTGTGCGCTATAATGATGGTCATATCGGTCGCTCTGTATATTATCCAGAATACCAGGACTCTTAAGAGAGAGAATGTATAAGCAATTTTATATTGCAATGACTAGAAAAATATTTAGGAGAAGATAGATATAAACAGTAAGGATCAATGGAGTACTGACACCGGTACTGCTTCGCATGGATGATAATGAAGAATATGAAATGGTGTTCGGTCACAGAAGAATGCATGCAGCACAGCTGGCAGGACTTACGACAATTCCGGCAATCGTAAGAGAATTACCGAATGATGATGCCATTGTGGCAATGATGGACGCTAACATTCAGCGAGAGGAACTGTTGCCGAGTGAGAAAGCTTTTGCTTATAAGATGAAACTTGAGGCAATGAAAAGGCAGGGAATCAGAGCAGATTTAACTTTGTCTCAAAATGAGACGAAGTTGAGATCGGATGAAGTCTTGAGCAAGCAAGTTGGGGAAAGTAGAGCTCAGGTACAAAGATTTGTACGATTAACAGAGCCTATTCCGGAACTTCTTGATTTGGTAGATAACAAGAAGCTTCAATTCACGGTTGCCGTTGATATCTCTTACATCGATAAGGAAATACAGGAATGGATCTACGAATATATCAGTGATACTGGTCTAATAAATCCAGTTCGACATCTGTAAGACGTAATCCTATAAAATGTCTGTGATTCAGTTCTTTATCTTTTTTTTTGTTCTCATACTCCTCCTTCCGTTGAGACTATTCCTCCTACCGGGAGTCCACGTATTTTAATATCGGCTGCCCCTTCCGATATTAGAAATAGTGCTGTGAACACCTTTAGGTGGAACCAACAGACAAGTGAAACGTCTGTTATTGAGAGGGTATGGGGAGATCCCCATCAAGATAAATCCCATAGGAGAACAGGATGCCAAATGGCAATACTGTTAAACATGGGTGGATCTTGCTCTGTATGTGTACCCCTCTATATAACGAAACGCTCAGAGGCTGTTTTACAGTGGGGGAAAAGAAAAAATATCAAAAAAATGATGATTAATGGTGAGCTTGTGATAGAATGAAAAAAAGAGAAAAGCATAAAGGATGTAGTTGTGGAGAAAATTTGTTATGATTAGAAAGTTGCTAAACGGAGATATCGATAGAGTTGCTGACATATGGTTAAAGACAAATCTGAAAGCACATTATTTTATTTCCAATCAATACTGGAAGAGTAATTATGAATTAGTAAAAGAAATGATGTCACAATACGAAGTTTATGTGTTTGAAGCAGATAAAATGATACAAGGATTTGTAGGATTAAATGATGAATATATCGAAGGTATTTTTGTCTCTGATGAGATGCAGTCATGTGGCATAGGTAAGCTTTTATTGGATTATATTAAGGATAAAAAAGTCAGATTACAATTAAATGTATACCAGAAGAATATCAGAGCAATTTCTTTTTACCAAAGAGAAGGGTTCATTATTCAATGTGAAGGTTTGGATGAAGCTACTGGTGAAAAAGAGTACACCATGCTATGGAAACGAAAATAGAAATCGAAATTTGAAGGTGCGATTGATGAAAATTATTGAAGTTAAAGAGAATAAAAAACAATATCTTGATTTGCTCCTATTAGCAGATGAGCAGGAAGATATGGTTGACCGTTATCTTGATAGCGGCAAGATGTATGTACTTGATGATAATGGGGTCAAGTGCGAGTGTGTCATAACGGATGAAAAAAATGATATACTCGAAATCAAGAACATTGCTACAGTTCCAGAATATCAAGGGAAAGGTTATGCAAGAGCCTTAATTGAGTTTATTGTTAATAATTACAGAGAACAATACGCCATTCTGCAAGTCGGAACAGGCGATAGCCCACTGACAATACCATTTTATGAAAAGTGTGGTTTTGTCCGTTCACATATTATATCAAATTTCTTTATAGATAATTACGATCACCCAATCTACGAGAGCGGAGTACAGTTAGTAGATATGGTGTATTTGCAAAGACCTTTATAATTAACTTCCAGTTGTTGAACTGAATCCGAAAAGCATTAGGGCGCAGAGGAGATAGAATCCTTTGTGTAAAAGACTAACGAACATATTTAATGAAACATCGGAACCATCTTCTTTTTGTTGTCTACCTATAATAACGATTGGAGTAGTCGATTATAGACACTGCAATCAAAAAAATCTGAAAATATATTTATCAACATTACATAAAAGTGTGTAGATGCACATAAAATGGGAATACATATTGAAATTCAGGTCGTTCTGTGATAGAATCTCATTACTAAAAAGTGTGCAGATGCACGGAAATGGGGAGTGTAACGATGGAGATTAAAAGAGACGCTTACCTACAGCAGCTGATTGAGCGAAAAGATAATGGAATGATAAAGGTGATTACCGGCATTCGTAGATGTGGCAAATCCTTTTTGCTGTTTACCATCTTTAAGAGATACTTACTGGAGAACGGCGTTGATGTTGATCATATTATTGAAATTGCATTGGATGGTATTGAGAACGAGGAATTAAGAGATCCCAAGGCATGCTTCAAGTACATCAAGGATGCCATGAAAGACGACGGGAAGTATTATCTCCTTTTGGATGAAGTGCAGTTCATGCCACGATTTGAGGAAGTGCTGAACAGCCTGCTCCGCATGAGCAATATTGATGTGTATGTCACCGGAAGTAATTCCAAATTCCTGTCCAGCGACATTGTGACCGAGTTCCGTGGCAGAGGTGATGAGATTAGAATCTACCCTCTCTCCTTTGCAGAGTTTTATTCTGTCTATGACGGTGATTATGATGATGCCTGGGATGACTACATGATCTACGGAGGATTGCCGCAGATCGTAAGTTTCCAGAGCGAACGACAGAAAGCGGACTATCTGAAGAACATCTTTGCAAATGTCTATCTGAAGGATGTTATTGAAAGAAATAAGATTCAGAACGTGGATGAGATTGGGCTTCTGGTTGATGTGCTTGCATCTGCAATCGGTGCACCGACCAATCCTTCAAAGATTGCCAATACCTTTGCCAGTGAGCGGCAGATGACTTATGCTAATAAAACCATCTCCAAGCATATCGACCATTTGACAGATGCCTTTTTGATTTCCAAGGCAAGCCGATACGATATTAAGGGCAGAAAGTATATCGGTGCAAATCTGAAATACTACTTTACTGATCTGGGACTGAGAAATGCACGTCTGAATTTCAGACAGCAGGAGCCTACTCATATCATGGAGAACATTGTTTATAACGAGCTGCTGATCCGTGGCTACAATGTTGATGTGGGTGTCGTGGATATCTTCGATAAGGATAAAGAGGGCAAACGTGTTCGCAAGCAGTTGGAGGTTGACTTTGTGGTGAATCAAGGAAACCAGAGATACTATATCCAGGTTGCATATGACATGACTTCGGAAGAAAAACAGACGCAGGAGTTCAATTCTCTGCGTAATATCCCGGACTCTTTCAAGAAGATCGTCATTGTAAATGGCAGCAAAAAGCCTTGGAGAAATGATGAAGGTTTTGTCATCATGGGAATGAAGTATTTCTTGCTGAATGCGAATAGTCTGGAATTTTAAGTCGATTTGAGTTGTTGCTGTGGTGTTGTTCTATTTCAAAAAAGAGTGAAATGATATAAATAAGGCCACGGCTGATTTCGTGTTGGAACAGCCGTGGCTCAGTTTATTTTTTTATCCGTACAAACGAGACTGTTCCGCAGATTATGTAGAACAGACAATAAATAATTTTTGTAAATAAATACTTTTAATTAGCCGATTACGGCATCCTCTGCTGTAAAATGTTCCAGAGAATTTTCTTTTACCTGAATGCAGATATAAGTAATTCCAGAAATATCGGATGCAAAAAACTGACGCTTTGCAGCAGGTGCGATTTTTAGCCAGTCTCCAGTTGAAAGGCTAATTTCTTCTCCATCAATTACGGCTTTGCCGTTACCTGAAAGAATTCCATAGATTTCTTCATTATCTTTATGAGAATGAACAAATGGGACATTTGCTCCTGCAGGTAGTTCGCTTAAACTGATTTCTGCACCTGTTAAAGACAACTTTTCATGCAGCTCAATTCGGTTTTCCTTTCCAATAGTTGTTTTTGTGTAATTTGCCATAATAACCTCCATAGTTAATTTGTAGTTTCTGGTTGCTTGGTATTAGTATAGTGTGAGACACATACAAAAACAAGTACGCACCTTTTTGTAACTGTACACTCAAAAATGAATGTGTTACAATAGACTCGGAGGTGGGAATTATGCGAGCAAAAGAAGAATTACCGGAATGCCCAGTTGCAACAGCAGTATCTCTTATCGGAGGAAAATGGAAACTGCTGATTTTGCGTAACTTGAAAGAGCGTCCATGGAGATTCAATGAGCTACAACGAAGTATAGATGGTATTTCACAAAAGGTTTTGACAGATAGTTTAAGACAAATGATGAGTGATGGGCTGGCATATCGCCACGATTACCATGAGCAGCCACCGAGAGTTGAATACGGCTTAACGGAACTCGGAACAAAAATGCTTCCAATTGTTAATTCACTTGCTGACT
>NZ_JACOOY010000028.1:0-12578 GCF_014287705.1 Dorea hominis
ATAGTATTTCTGATGAAAACCTTTACTCCTTGGATTTGCCCGATATTCATTTTCACCAGTTGAGAAATACCTATGCAACTATTTTGCTGAAGAATAGCTTTAATTCAAAAGGTGTTTCGCATTTATTGAAGAAGTTATTCCAAAAGAGCGGAAAGATTAGTATTATGATTATTCAGAAGTGATTGAAATAGACTTAATCCTGGAGGAATATTTCAACGCAGCATGATAAAAAATAGAATAGTAGTAAGATAGAAAAGTACAAATGAGAATCGAACATTTGTACTTTTTTCTTGCCTTCATCTATATACTTTCAAAAAAATGTCTGATATAATAGGGACTGTTACATGAACAAACAGTAAAAATATGACAGAACCGGAGCCTGGTATCATCAGGTATTTCTGAGTGCTGTTTTATCCGCAAATATGAATTTTGTGACTTTTATTCGTAACGAGGTGAAAAGGACATCTATTCACCATAAAATAAGCTTTTTGTTACGAATCTGGATACGAATTTTTGGCTGATAATGATCATAGTAAAAAAGTTCACAGAACTTTTTCAATCGCATAAATGCGATTAAAAGTCACATTTTATTGAACATTAGTAGTTCAATAAGCATGAATGGAGGGATTTACCATGAATGCAGAAAAAGGACATTCGCAATCCGCTGACAATAGGCAGCTATTTGCTCATAAAAGCAGCCCGCAGGGCGGACATGCTTTTAAATTAAAAGCCCCATACAAGCCAACCGGAGACCAGCCACAGGCGATTGCAGAGCTTGTGAAAGGGTTCAAGGAAGGCAATCAATGCCAGACTTTATTAGGGGTTACGGGTTCTGGAAAGACTTTTACGATGGCAAATGTGATTCAGCAATTACAGAAGCCGACACTTGTCATCGCTCATAATAAGACGTTAGCAGCTCAGTTATACGGAGAGTTCAAGGAGATGTTCCCCGAGAACGCGGTGGAATATTTTGTATCCTAGGACAAGATGGTCAAAAAATGGGTGATATTTTGTAGTGAGTGGGTGGTTGAACATCCAGATGTTGTGGATGCGGTAGTGGTAGGAGAATAGGTGAAAAGCGGGTGGATGAAGAAGTTTTGTGACTTTTTATCACCTGCTTTTTTGAATAATAATTGAAAAATATAGTGTATGAACATAAAATACTTGTTATAATCTAAATATAAATATGACGGAAAGGTTGGTAGTGATTATGTGTGAGAAAAAAGAATTGAGCTTTTCAATATTCATGTTGTATAGTCTTGCGGATAAGTGGAAGATGTCTCCAGCCAAAGTGTATAAAATATTAAATTCAACCGGGATTTTGGATAACTATATTATTAAATGTTACGATGTTCTTCATACACAGGGAAAGGAATATTTGGTAGAAGATATTACCGATTATGTGAGAGAAAAAGGAGTTAATGTATGATTGTATATCATGGATCAACAGAAATTATAAAAAATCCGGATGTAGTACATTCAAAAAAATATCTGGATTTTGGTCGAGGATTTTATATAACAACTTTTGAAAATCAGGCAAAAAAATGGGCAGTTCGGAAAGGCATGAGACAAGAAAAGACTGCAATAGTTAATATTTATGAATTATCTGAAGCATGGGATGATTTTAAGGTGTTATGTTTTGAAAAAGAGAATGAGAAATGGCTTGATTTTGTGTGTGCATGTAGAAAGGGACAGCCATTAAATAAAGAATATGACATTATTATAGGAAATGTTGCGGACGATGACGTGTTTAAGACTGTAGATATGTATTTTAGAGGTTTGTGGGATAAGGAAAAGGTATTAGATGAATTGCGATACTATAAGATGAATAATCAAATATGTATTGTAAATCAAGAAACACTGAATCGACTTATTACTTTTAAAAGAGCATATGAGGTGGAAGATCATGGTAGATAAGAAACAATTGGAAGAAGTTTATAAGCAAAATTTGGAAAATGATATCATTAATGCAATTTCTGAAATAAAAGGAATAGATTTGCGGAAAGCATTTGATATTTATTATTCCAGTAAGCTGGCGGAACAAATTTCAAATGACAGTTATGGAATAGAAAATATGGATGCAAAATATCTGGCAGAAGATTTGATTGAGAATGAGCCAGGGTTATTTTAAAGATATGTAAAAGAATAAAACAAAAGAGTAGGGATAAAAATGGAAAGAGTAGTATATTTTAGTAAAGTAAGTATGGATTCAGAAGAAGTATATAATTTAGTGGAAAATTATGAGTTGAGATTTGAAATTACAAGAAATATTTTATCTATGGTTCAACACAATTTTGAATTCATTCACGAGTTCCCGTATATTACAGAAGAAGGAGAAAAAGGGATTAATAAAGTATCATATGTTCTGTCAATAAAAGATAAAGATGATGAAAGTATTCATGGTGTCTTGGACAGGACGGCAAGTATTTTTGTAAAAGAAAGAGATGACGAAACTGGCGAGATGAAAAGTAAGCCCGTAGAAAATACAGAGGATATTGAATTTTATTATGATGTGTTACATGAATATGTAGCGTTCATTTCAAGAAGAAGATTTGGAAAAAGTATGTTTAATGATGCATTCGGAGAAATGCTCAACGAATGTGCCCGTAAAAAACATTTGAAATATTCTTTCTATGTTGAATCATTTAATTTGGGAATGAGTATTGAGGAAATGCAAGAAGCTGTGAAGTTAGATAAGAATATCAGAGAATTACGAATTACATATAGACCGGCAAATCCAGATGATGCACTTATTGATAAAGCAATTGAAGCAAAAGAAAAAGAACGATTGAAAGAATCAAATGCTACGGAAAGAAGCATTATTTATAAGGCTAAAGGAAAAACTAATATTAATGGTGGAGCTGAAATTATACAAGATGATTTGAAACAACTTGTCACAATGAATGAAGATATTCCGATTTTGGATCTGACACAAAGAGGATATGTAGTTGTTACGAGCGTTAATAAAAATGGAGATGTCAAAACGACAACAGACACTAAACCATTTGTAAAAATTACAAATGGTTTAGGCGAATTTGTAAATACGGCTAAAAAAGGAATTCAGGAAATATTACGAAAGGGGAATCTATGTGATTAAAAAATTTTGGGAATATGGAAAATTTAAAGAATATTTTGCATGGGCCTTTGAAAATATATTTGCTTTAATTGGTACAGTATTGTTGGTTATTGCAACATATTATTTAAAAATATATGAGGATTTGCAAAATTATATTAGTATATTAGATTCTACATTTGGAGTAATAATTGGAGCGTTAATCGGAACATTGGCATTAATTTTTTCTGGAATTGTTTTTTGGGGAAGTTTATTCGATAAAAAATTTAGAAAAAAGATTATTGAATATACGGAAGATGAAAAGACTGTTGATAAGTTGTATATAAGCTATCTTTTTTGGCATGTAATATTTTAGGCAATATCGTATTTACAGTTTTACTTATTTTAGTATTGAATAGTTCGCGAGAGAAAGTGGGACAGATATTTTTTGTAATTATAGAAATAGTGTATGTATATTGGCTTTTATTTATTTTAGGATATTTTGTTGCAATCATGAAAAACGGAATAAAGCTTATTTGGCTAAGAGATGGGGCAGAAGAAAATGAGAAGGATAAAAAATCTCTATATGAATCAGCAAACGAATTACGTATAGACGTCCTGTTTGAACTATTATGTAGAAATATGACGGCAGAAGAAACGCATGACACTTTGATGAATATTCTAAATAATAGGATTAAATTACTTGATAAACCAGAAGAAGAAAAAAGAAAGCTGGCGAAGTATTTAGAAAACTATTACAAATTAGAAAAAAATGAAAAAAAGTAAACATGAAAACCGATTGATTCGAATTAAGAATCAATCGGCTTTTTTCATGCTCATTTTTATACATAGCCAGTTTCGTAAAACAGATTGGCTATTAAATTTTTTGAGGAAGGAGGAAACTATATGACCAAGTGTAAAGTAATCGCCCTTGCAAATCAGAAGGGAGGAACAGCCAAGACCACAACTACATTAAATTTAGGAATTGGTCTTGCACATCAGGGGCGAAAAGTATTATTGGTCGATGCTGATCCGCAGGGGGATTTAACAACTGCATTGGGTTGGACAAATGCAGACAGTCTTCCTATTACATTGGAAACACAAATGAAGAAGATATTACAAGACGAACCGTTTGTGTATAATGAAGGCATTTTACACCATGAAGAAGGAGTAGATATTATTCCAACCAACATCGAGCTATCGGGCATGGAAATCTCACTGGTAAATGCCATGAGCAGAGAGCAAACTTTAAAGTTGTATCTGGCAGATTTGAAAAAGGATTATGATTATATCTTGATTGATTGTATGCCTAGCTTGGGAATGTTGACTATCAATGCGTTGGCTGCCGCAGACAGTGTAATTGTTCCAGTGCAGGCTCATTATCTTCCACTAAAAGGTATGACACAGTTAATGAAAACAATCGGTAAGGTGCAAAGACAGCTAAATCCTAATCTGAAGATTGATGGAGTATTGCTGACACTTGCAGATATGAGGACAAAACTTGCAAGGACAACAGAGGATAGCCTTAGAGAAAATTACGGGAAACATATCCGAATTTTTAAAGCGATTATTCCAGTGGCTATTACAGCGGCAGAAAGCAGTGCAGCAGGACAGAGCATTTATGAGTATGACAAGAATGGAACTGTTGCAAAGGCGTATGCAGAATTTACGAGGGAGGTGATTCAGTGTGGCGAAAAGCAGAGAAATAAACATGAATCTTCCCTCAGCAGATGATCTTTTTACCACGCAGGAAGAAAGAGACCAGAAGAATCAGGAATATGTAAAAGATATTTCGATTTATGAAATTACAGATTTCCCGAATCATCCGTTTAAGGTAAAAATGGATGATAAGATGTTGGAAACTATCGAAAGCGTTCGTGACCATGGCGTATTAGTCCCAGCACTTGTCAGGGAAAAGCCAACAGGCGGGTATGAAATGATTTCTGGACACCGTAGAAAAATGGCAAGTGAACTGGCAGGAAAAGAGACAATGCCTTGTATTGTAAGAAATCTTAGTGATGACCAAGCAGTCATTGTCATGGTTGACAGCAATCTTCAGCGAGAAGAAATCTTACCATCCGAAAAGGCATTTGCATATAAGATGAAGTTAGAGGCTATGAAGAGACAAGCTGGACGTCCAAGAAAAAATTCTGTGCCAGTGGCACAGGAATTTCGAGGTAAAACTTCAAGAGAAATATTAGGTGAACAAGTTGGAGAAAGCCAAGACCAAATCCGCCGCTATATCCGCCTTACGGAGCTTATCCCGGAAATCCTTGAAATGGTCGATGACAAAAAGATTTCTATGCGTCCGGCGGTAGAATTGTCTTATTTGACGAAGGAGGAACAGGAGATATTGTACGATACCATGGAGTCGGAGGCTTGTACCCCAAGTCATGCACAGGCAATTAAAATCCGTAAATTTTCAGCAGAAGGCAGGTTAAATGAAGATGTTTTGCTGTCGATTATGGCAGAGCAAAAGCCAAATCAGGTAGAGCAATGGAAAATCCCCAAGAACCGACTGAAAAAATATTTTCCATCGGGAACTTCACAGCAGAAAATGGAAGAAACCATTATCAAAGCACTGGAATTATATCGGAAACGGGAAAAAAGCAGGGAACGATAGGCATTTGGACACCAAGGGAGAAGTCTATCTGTTGGTGGTCAATAAGAAATCAGCCTTTTTCTGTTTTCCCCTCCCCACACCCTACCCCTTTGGTTTACCAGCAGATTACCAGCCGAAAAGACAATAAGGAGCCGGGAACATCTTCTCTTTCGGCAGGTCAGAGATTCTCATACCCTGCATGACAGCAGGGAGCAAACAACATAAAGCAACAGCAGGCGTTCCAAACGGACGTCTTTTTTTGATTGAAAAGAAAGGAATTGTAGAAAATGAAGAAGATATGGAAACGAGTGTGTACAGGGATTCTTGCCCTGACCACGATTTTAACTGCAGTACCGATCACATCGGTTCAAGCAGCGGAAACACAGTATTGGACAGAATCCGCAGAGAGAGTTGGACATGTAGAACATTTGATGAATGACGGAACAATTAAAAGCACTTTCAACGAAGGACACATGAAAGTAGAAGGTGAAACCGCCTATTGTGTAGATATTAACACTGGATTCAAGAATGGGTATAAAACCAGACATGATGCAAGTGCCAGCATGAGTGCAGATCAGATTGAAGATGTGGCATTGTCGCTTGAGTATATGAAACAGTATTCAGGCAGTCACAGTAACCTGAGTACAAATCAGGGATATCTGTTGGAACAGTGTGTGGTGTGGCAGAGACTGAGTGAGTATTTAGGCTGGCAGTGTGATAATGTTCGAGCTGCATATTCTGAGATTTCACAGGATATTCAGAATGAAGTGTATGCAGGAGCGAGAGCATTTGTACAGGCGAACAAAGGTCGGTATAAATGTGGAGGATATATCTATACTGGAGAGGGACAGGATCTCGGACAGTTTTGGGCAGAACTGAATGTCGGAAATGCAAAAGTAAAAAAGACAACCGCAAATGAGATTGTCACAAATGGAAATGCGATGTATACCATTGCCGGAGCAACCTTTGGCATATTCTCAGACCAGAATTGCAGTAATCAGATTGGAACACTTACAACAAATGAAAATGGTGAGACAAATGAAGTTGAAGTGACTGCAGGGACTGTTTACATCAAAGAACTTTCTGCACCGAAGGGATATAAGCTGGATACGACAGTACACAGTCTGAAAGTTGAAGTTGGAAAAACAGCTACATTAAATGTTTCTGATGTTCCGAAAGTGACAGAGACATTGGTAGACCTGTTCAAGATTGATATGGAGACAGGAAAAGCAACCGCACAGGGAAATGCAGCACTGGCAGGAGCGGAGTTTACCTGGCATTATTATGACGGACTTTATACAAAAGACAATTTACCAGAGAAAGCAACACGCACTTGGGTTACGAAAACGGTGGCAGAAAAGAGCAGTGACGGAAGTATTCATTATGTGACAAAACTGGCAGATGCTTACAAAGTATCCGGAGATGCATTTTACACTCAGAATGAAAAAAGCGTATTACCACTTGGAACACTGACTGTTGAAGAAACCAAAGCACCAGACGGATATTTACTGGACGGAGCTTATATGCAGGCAGGGGACAGCACAGAGCAGATCAAAGGAATGTATCTGACACAGATCACAGAGGACGGAGAACTTGCAGTTCTTTCCGGAAGCAATCAGTATTCCGTATCTGATCAGGTAATCCAAGGTGGTGTGAAGATTCAGAAACGTGATTTAGAGACAAAAGATACCAAAGCACAGGGAAGTGCCACATTAAAAGATACAGCATTTGCAATTATTTCACTGAACGAGAATCCAGTTTTGGTGGAAGGAAAGTTGTATAAGAAGAACGAGACAGTTAAGACGATTCAGACAGGGATTGACGGAGTAGCAACAACATCGGCAGATTTACTTCCATATGGTAAATACAAACTGGAAGAAACCAAAGCACCAGAAGGTTATCTGACTGACGGGGCAAAAGCGATTGAATTTTCCATTACAGAAAATGGAAAAATCGTAGATTTAACAGACGAAAGCCATTCCATTTACAATCAGATTAAACGTGGAGATCTGGAAGGAGTCAAGATTGGAGCTGGCACACATAAGAGACTGGCAAATGTTCCTTTTAAGATTACAAGCAAAACAACCGGAGAGAGCCATATCGTAGTGACAGATAAAAATGGTCAGTTTTCAACCGTTTCCGATTGGGCATCCCATAAGAAAAATACAAATGCCGGAAAGTCCAGTGAGGACGGTATCTGGTTCGGAACTTCTGAGCCGGACGACAGCAAAGGTGCATTACTTTATGACACTTATGAGATTGAGGAGTTATCTTGTGAATCCAACAAAGGCATGAAGCTGATTCCGGCATTTGAAGTTGTTGTGAGCAGAAATAAAGTAACTATCGACCTTGGAACACTGACTGATGAGTATGAAAAAGAGATTACCATTCATACAACTGCAACAGACAAGAAAACAGGCGAAAAAGTAATTGTTGCAGGAAAGAAAGTAACGATTGTGGATACAGTTACTCTGGACGGTCTGGAAGAAGGCAGAAAGTACCAGTTAAAAGGCTGGCAGATGCTGAAAGAGGAAAATGCAGAACTGCTCATTGATGGAAAGCGTGTGGAGAGTGATTACACTTTTGTTGCTGACAGCGAGAAAATGAAAGTAGAGATTTCTTATACGTTTGATGCATCAGAACTTGGCGGACAGAATCTGGTTACATTTGAAGAATTATATGATCTGAAGAATCCGGAAGAACCTGTAAAAGTTGCAGAGCATAAGGACATTGACGATGAAGGTCAGACCGTCCTGATTACGGAGCGAAAGATTTCGATTCATACCATAGCAACGGATAAGAACGGTAAGAAAGAGGTGGAAGCCGGAAAAGATCTGACGATTGTGGATACGGTTACTTTAGAGGGATTGGAAATTGGTACGAACTATAAGTTGTCCGGTTGGCAGATGGTTAAGGCAGAAAATGCCAAGTTACTCATTGATGGCAAAGAGGTTACCAATGATTATGAATTTACAGCGGACAAGGAAAACATGGAAGTGCAGATTGAGTTTACTTTCAACGGCAGCACGCTTGGAGGAAAGCAGCTTGTAACCTTTGAAGAACTGTATGATATGACAAATCCGGAAGAACCGAAAAAGGTAACAGAGCATAAGGATATTGACGATGAAGGTCAGACCGTAACTATCAAAGAAGTACCGGGAACACCAACCCAAGAGATACCGGGTACTACTACAAAGACAAGTAATCCTCCGAAAACAGGAGATACGGCAAATGCAGCTTTATGGATAGCCATTCTGGTATTATCAGCAGCCGGAATCACGGGAGTTCGTATCTGGAATAAAAAGAAACAAGTTAAGAGATTAGGAATTGAAGAAAAGAAAGAAGAGAAGGAGTAAAACAAAGGGCGGCGATAAGCTGCCCTTTGATGATGAAATGGGAAAAAATCAGAAAGCAGTAAAAGTATTACAGCGTTTATTTGATGCTGGGTATGGAACGGAAAAAGAGATTGTCAATATGACGATGGATGAAATGCTTGCTTTGCCAGGAGTAAATGTAGCAGACCTGTGCATTATCAGTGAGTTACAGAAAAGCATTAAGGCAAACAAAGTGATAAGCTATTTGTCAGAGAAAACAGAAGCAAGGGAAGAAACGAAAGGAGCAGATTATGGTGGAACAACCTAAATATTTGGAGATGACATTATCACAATTGAAAGCATATGTGGAATCTTCAGAGAGTAATGTTCTTCTAGTTGTAGAATTTCCAAAAGGAGATCAGAACAATGGAGAATGAATTGGAAGTTGTGAATATCCGTCTGGTAAAAGAACCATCTCTTTATAGTGAGCAGACATTGGACAGTCCACAGGCTGTTGTAGAATTAATGGCGAAGGAGTTATCCCAATATGACAGAGAGGTATTTTGCATCTTGAATATGAAAAATAATGGACAGGTAATCAATATGAATCTGGTCAGTGTTGGAACAATCAATGCCTCGCTGGTAATTCCAAGGGAAGTTTTTAAGAGCAGTATTCTGGCAAATGCTTCTGCAATCATTGGACTTCATAATCATCTCAGTGGTAATGTGAAACCATCAAAAGAGGATATGATTGTTACGAGAAAGCTGCAGAAGTGTGGACAGCTATTGGGAATAGAATTGCTGGATCATATCATTGTCGGTGGAACAAATGGAAAGATGCTCAGTTTCCGAGAAGAAAAGATGTTGAATGTGACAGGAAGGATGGATTGGGAGAGATAGAAGGAAAGTGAATTAGAAGTTTTTATTTACTGTAGTGTTTCAAGTAGCGGCATTAGTAAAATAGTGTCGCTACAAAAAGCTGACTTATACATTGATATTATATGCATAACTCAAAATGAAATTGTTAAAAATAGAAAATAGAACGATATATAACGGAAAAATCTCCAAATAGTAAAATTCACATTGACTGTGAGAAGAGAAAAACATATAATAAAGGTGGAGGTGTATAAGAATGTTAGTAAAAGTAAGTGTTGAAAATTTTAAATCTTTTGATAAAGCAGCAGAGCTGACAATGATTTCCTCAAATAAAATACGAACAAATGCAAATCACAGGTTAAAGATAAAAAGTACCCAGTTATTAAAATATGCAGTAGTTTATGGAGCAAATGCATCTGGAAAGACCAATCTGGCATTGTTCTTTAAATTTTTTAAAGATAGTGTCTGCAATGGTATTCCGATAGAAGCTACACAGATGTTTTGTAAGAATCGGCAGGAGAATAAGGAACGAGAAAGTAGTTTTGAAATTCAGATTACTGTAGGTGACAAATTTTATGCCTATGGTTTTTCTGCAGTTTTAAGCAGACGAAAAGTAACCGGAGAATGGTTATATGAATTATATCAGAATGGTTCAGCAAAATGTCTCTTTGAACGAGAAGGAAGTAAACGTCCGGTGTTAAATGATGGTATTACGCTGACAAACACAGAAAAAAATAAATTTGAAACCTATGCAGATGATTTTGAAGGAAATGAAACATCTTTGTTCCTGACAGAAATGAATCGTGGAAAAAAATATAGCACACGATCTAAATTATTGTTCTTCCGGGATGTATATGATTGGATTCAGAATCATATTTCGATTATCACACCGGATACGCCATTGATTGATTTGGAATATTATTATGATGATAATTCGCTGAAGCTGATTAACAAATTGATCAAAACATTTGATACGGGTATCAGCCAGGTAAAAATTGAAGAAATTACATTGGATGAGTTATCAAATGCATTGCCGAAATCAGTATTTGATAAGATGATGCAGCATGTAAAAAATAGAATGGAAGAGCAGGAAGAACCATCATTCAGAATGACGATGAGGTCGAAGGAAACTTTCTTTAATATCGAAGTTGAAGGACATTCTGAACCGAAGGTCACAACAATCCGATTGCATCATAATAAGTCATTTTATGAGTTCGGTTTTGATGAAGAGTCTGATGGAACAAGAAGATTATTCGATTTGATGGATATGCTGTTGAATAAACGAGAAGATGTTCTTTATGTTGTGGATGAATTGGAGAGAAGCTTACATCCGAAATTGACAGAACGATTTTTGCAATTGTTTATGCAGCTACATGATGAGCAGCGTATGCAGCTATTGTTCACTACACATGAATCATCCATTATGGATCAGGCTATTTTTAGAAGGGATGAAATCTGGTTTGTAGAACGTAACGCAGAAAATGCAAGCTCTATTTATTCCCTGGATCGTTTTAAAGAGAGATATGATAAGGTGTTGAGCAAGGCATATCTGGAAGGAAGATATGGTGCGATACCGGTATTTTCAACATTCGACTTTAGAGAGGAGGAGTAGCCTTGGCTCCAGTAAGAAGTTATACGAATTGGAATAGCAGAACTACAGATGAAGAAGAACAGATTGAGCCTTATCGTAAGTACTTTTTCATATGTGAGGGTGCAAATACTGAAACATGGTATTTCAAAAAGTTAATTGATATCCGAAAAGAGTTAAATATTCATCCATTGATTGATATCCGGTTACTTGAAAAAACAGAGGGAGACAGGGACATTTCATTTCCAAGACGTTTGATTGAATTTGCAGAAAATCAGAAAGAAAATCCGGAAATAGCGTTTGATAAAGAACGGGATAAGATGATTGTTGTATTTGATGGAGATATTTTTGAAGAAAAAGTACTTGATTATGATGAACTAGTAGCAGAAGGTGAAAAGAATAATATATTAGCGGTCAGCAATCCAGCATTTGAATTATTTCTGTTGTTACATTATGAAAATTCATACGAAGATGATATTGAGCCAAATGCTGAACAGATTATCCAGAATGAAAAAGATGGACATCAGACGTTTATCTATAAGTTGTTACTTGCCAGAACAGGAATCAATCCCAAAAAGAATTCTGCAATTGGAGAACTGGCGAAGAATATAGAGATTGCTATTGAGCAGGAAAAGAAAATCAATGAAGATATTCATCAGTGTAAAGGACAGATTACGTGTAATATAGGTCGGATTATTGATGAGATTCGGAAGGATGATGGAAAATAAAAAGAACATTCGTTCTAATATATTGAAAAAGTACAAAAAAGACATTATAATACAAATATAATATAAAAATGAAAGGACGATGAATTATGTCAAAACCACAAATATTTGTATCATTTGATTTTGAAAAGGATAGGAATTATAAGTATACTTTAAATATGTGGAATGCAAACTCAAGCTTTGAATTTACATGTAATGACAAATCGCCAAGTGAAATTCAAAGCTGGAATATTCCAACGGTTAAAAGTGTTCTTTCTAGAAAGATTAATGAAGCGACTCATGTAATTGTAATTGTTGGTAAAGAAGCAAATAAATTACATAAGGATAGGGAGTTGATTGGATATCGTAATTGGCAGAATTTTGAAATTGCTAAAGCCAAGGAGTTAGGAAAAAAACTTATTGCTGTGCAATTAAATTCATT
>NZ_JACOOY010000029.1:0-8239 GCF_014287705.1 Dorea hominis
TTCCGGTATCGGAATTGCCTGTATTGTAGCACAGTATTTTAACGCACCGGTTGTATTTGCGAAGAAGACGAAGAGCATCAATCTGGAAGGTGAAATGTATGTAGCAGAAGTAGAATCTTATTAATATTCTTGCCTTCAAAACGTCTCTTAAATTCCTTACCGATCTCATTAAACAGTTCAATATCCATCTGATGATTTAGGAAACTGTCTACTTTCAGTACATTTCCATCTTTTACAATCCCATCTTTTACAATCCGTTCTTCCAAAAAGTTCATCGTAAAATCTCCTTTGTTTTTGATACTATTTATTTATAGTATCACACACAGATTCTGATTACAATTCCCTGGAATAACCAAAACTCTGTTTTTTTCGAAAATCAATGTTGTTCTCTCCGTAATCTTTCCACAAATCTGCGGAGTCTTCCAAATCATAATCCACCTGTCTATCTGTTCTCACTCTATCTTCTCCAGTTACGCCAGCTGTTGTATCCAACTGCACTCATAATCGTAGCAAATACATTAACCATCTGCCCCGCTGTATACACGCCATGATAACGGTTGTATGCTTTCCAGTCACTGTTGGCATGCTGCCATACACCAAGAACTGTTACTACATACACCAGCGCTCCGGCTGCAAATATAAGCGAACCCTGCATTCCCAGAAGTCCTCTGTAAGAAACATAAAATCCACCTGTCAACACACCCACACCGATGATTCCAATAAGCAGTGTAACGGCAAGTGACTGTAATGCCATTTTCCAGACTTTAGAGCCAAGCCAGAGCAAGATACCTAAAAGCAATGTCAGAACATAAAGCCCGATAATATAATGGTATTCCATCTTCATATACGCAGTATGTGATTTCCGCGAATCATGTATCAGTTCCATTACAAATCCCATCACCGCAGTAAGTGCGACTGGCTGTGCAATCGCCCCAGCAAACAGTATACCCATATGTACTTTTATATCGGAGGACATCGCAGATATGATCAGAAACGCAACTTCCACTCCAATTGCTGCAACTCCAATATACATATACTCCTTTATCCAGGTAACATTCATAAAATACACGGTCAGCATACTGATCAGCATACCTGCACTGAACAACAAGCCAATTGTATTATTGAGCTCATTTCTCGTAAGTTTTGTCTGCACAAGGTCTTC
Source organism: Dorea hominis (assembly GCF_014287705.1). Lineage (NCBI taxonomy): Bacteria > Bacillati > Bacillota > Clostridia > Lachnospirales > Lachnospiraceae > Dorea > Dorea hominis. The sequence continues at coordinate 1,163 of NZ_JACOOY010000029.1, forward strand.
TGTCATTAATTTTCTGAGCCGCTCCTGCCACTCTTCTTTTGACTCCTTGATTTCTAACCGGTCAATCTCATTCAGATTCCAGTTCGCGCGAATCGCTTTCTGACAGATTGCCCTTGTCTCCTGAAGTAATCGCTCCTCTTCCCTAATCTCTTTCAAACGTCTTTCCATTGCTTTTTGCAATGATAATTCTTCCGCATAGATCTTCTGGATCTCCGGAATGGAAATTCCAAGCAGTCTTAATTTTTTTACTTCCTGTAAACGTTTTATCTCTACCTCTGTATAGATACGATAATTATTCTGTTCATTTCGTTTTGGGCACACCAGCCCTTCTTCTTCATAAAACCGGATATTTGCTTTCGTAAGTCCGGTAACTTTCTCAACTTCTTTGATATTCATATTATAACCTCTTTTCTCTCGCATCCTACTTCCTTCTTTCCTGATAATATATGATGATCATCTCTTTTGATGGCTCAACAATACACTATCAAGTCACTTGAAGGTCAAGCAATCTGCGACATTTTCTTCTTTTTTCTCCAAAAATAGTATGGAATCAGGCAAATAATCGTTGTCCCCCACGCAAGCGGGTAACTGATCAGTAAAGTCTCCACATTATGATGGAGCTGCGTCATGATCATCGTCCAAGGCAATCTCACAAAGAATAATCCTGCAAACGTAAAGATCGTCGGCCACAACACATCACCTAAGCCCCTCAGTCCGCCGGTCAGATTCTCAAGCAGTACGCTTAGCAAGTAGCTTGGCACAAGGAATCTGAGCATATAAACTCCGATATCTATGACTGCCTGATCGGTCGTAAACAGATGATACAGCGGTTCGCAGAAAACATACAGTACAATCAGCACAACTCCGTTAAATAAATAGGAAATTCCAAGATTGACACGAATGCTCTTGTATACACGATCCATCTTACCGGCTCCGTAATTCTGACCAACGAAAGTTGTAACCGCAACACCAAGCGCACTGTTGACCGTCCAGAAGATCATATCCAGCTTTCCATAAGCCGCCCAGCCCGCTGCTGTGTCTGTCCCAAATCCATTTACCACTGCCTGGATGATGACATTTGTCACACCGTAAGCACATGCCTGCAGTGCTCCCGGAATCCCTATTTTTAATTCTTTTGCAAGTACAGACATGTTCATACGAATTTCACGGAGCTTCAGTTTCATCACATCATACGCATGCATCAGCGAGTAGGTGACCAACGCCGCACTGATGCACTGCGAAATCACCGTCGCCAGCGCAGCTCCTGCAATGCCCATATGTAAGAATACAACCATCACAATATCCAGAATGATATTCATCACACTGCATACGATCAGATACAGAAGAGGTCTTCTGGAATCCCCCGCTGCACGCATGATCGCTGCTCCCATATTATACACAAGGGTAAAAATAATTCCCAAAAAATATACCCGCAGATAAATGGTCGAATCTGCCATCATATCTTCCGGTGTGTTCATCCATTTCAAAAAATGCGGCGTTCCGATCATTCCAATCACTGTAACCGCAATACTGGTCGCAATGGAAAATGCATATGCAGTATGTAATCCCACGTGCAGTCTTTTCTCATCCCTTGATCCATAATACTGGGCAATAATGACCGCTGCACCATTAGCAAGACCGTTAAAAAAAGTAATAACGATATTCGCAATAACTGCTGCCGGTCCACCCACACTGGCAAGCGCTGCCTTGCCAACAAATCTTCCGACTATGATCGTATCCACAGTTGTGTAAAACTGCTGTACCAGTGTGCCGAGCATGATCGGGAAGAAAAAGATCAATAACTGTTTCCAAATCACACCCTCTGTAATTTCATTTTTCTTAAAAGTTCTCTCTGACATTCCAAACAATCCCCTTTTTGTTCGTCACTTACCATTCTTTTGTTTATTATAATTATTTCATTGATGAATCTGCCACTGGCAGCTTCATCCAAATTCTATAGCGGCAAAAAGACCAATATGCAAATGCATACTGATCTTTTCGCTTTTCACTTGATTCTATTTTATCATGTAACACTAAGAAAACAAACTCATTTTACAAATTGCATCCTGCTTTTTATTCTTTTCGCCATTCATCACAATCTGTATCATTCGCACTTGTACGCTTTATATTGCTATCACTACCGGCTTGAATCCTTCCATACTTACGACCATGATCGGTGCACCTGACGGGATTACAGCCCCTTCTTCGGATGCTCTCGCGCGAACTTTCATATTGCCACCGCAGATCGTACCTTTGCCGTTCCAGGTAATTTCTGTATCAGCAAGTCCAATCTCCCACAGATATTTTCGCTCTCTGCGGTTACGAATCAGATTCATCACTGTCCGGATAATGATATTCAACACTGTTGCTGCAAACACGCCGATCATTCCTTTTACAAATCCCCTGACCGGAATTGCTGCTGAACAGATCAGACCTGCCAATGCCATTACGGTTCCGCTGTTCGTCAGATAACTTCCTTTCCAGTTTCTTCCATACGCATAGAACAGTTCTTTTCCGGAATATTTTTCCCAAATACTTAAAATAATTCCGTAACACAGGATTGCTGTTCCGATTACCAGGTGTACCTGCAGCGGAATCTGATTCATTCCCTGATACTCATTCATAAAGCCAACAATTCCATATTTTCCCGCTGTCACTAATCTGCTGATAACTTCAAATACAGGTACTAAAAATGCAAAAAACATCATCCACCAGAACATACTGAAATCAAGCACTCTCGCATGGATCTGATTGAGTTCATTGCCTGCTTCTTCCGGATTGCCCATCTGTCTTACTGCTTCCTCCTCGGCTTCTGCTTTACTCATGCCATTTTCCATAAGCGCCTCCCGACAGTCTTCCAGATGTGCCTTATATTCATCCAAAATCTCTCCTCTTACAGAACCATTAGAAATACATTTTCCAAGACGTTTTAAATATTCATATTCTTTCATAATCTCGCACCCCCTGTTCGTATCTTCATACACATCTTCTACACTTCTGCCTGCAGCAGATTCTGTACTGCGGATGCGTAGCGGTTCCACTCTTCTGTCATCTTTGCAAGATATTTCTTCCCGCTCGGTGTGATCTGATAATACTTTCGAAGCTTTCCATTCGCTTCCTGAGAATAGCACTTGAGATACCCTGACTGCACCATTCCGTGAAGCAGCGGGTAAAGTGTACCAACCTTCAGTTCAAATACATTGTCTGAACGCTTCGCCAGTGTGTCGATCATCTCATAGCCGTACATATCTTTCTCTGAAATCAATTTCAAGATCAGCATTGCTGTATTACCGGATACCTGATTCTTACTAAGTGTCATACAAATCTCTCCTCTCTTAACTTTTTCTTCACCCTTTATATCGTTCAATATATTATATCGATTGTCGATAGTGAAGAGTAAAAAAATATTCAGTAACTTTCCTTTTATTTGTCTTGATTATATATCGATAACCAATACATGTCAAGTCCCCGAATATATTTTTCAAATAAATTTTATCTTTGTTCCACCCAAATTCTAATCTCAGGAATATAATTTCTTCTGCCATTCTATCACATAATCTTTTCCCCCAGTAGCTTCATCCAGACCACTACACTGGATCTCAAATCTTTCTCTTCGATAAAAAGAAACATGCCCTCTACATATTCTTCTTTTCGTAATTCTCTGATCATAATGGTGCTCTCCTGCTACTGTTATATTTGCCGGATTCATTTTACTGCCGGTTGTTTTATCTATATCAAAAATGGCATCAGATAAAACGGTTTCAGCAACAATTTTTTCTCTTTTCCAACATCTTTCTGCGACAATAAATATATGTTATGCACGTTCTGCGAAAACTTTTTGTAAAATGCGTTAATTGACTCATGTTTTCCCACCCCTGAAGACTTTATCTCAAAAACATTTATTTTACTTCCTTCTGAAATCAGAAAATCAACTTCATAATAGTGGGTACTACCAACCTTTTCCCATGTATGATAATAAAGTTCTCTACCAGATACTGCAATCATTTGGGCAATAAGATTTTCATAGAGGTACCCCAAATTTGCCGGTAATTTATCAGACAATAATTTCGCATACACACCATTTTCTGTTACCGGTCGATCCATAAACATCAATGTTACGAATAATCCTGTGTCTGAAAGATATAATTTATAGCTGTTAAAATCTTTTGTGTCAGCCAGACTGACTCTTGGATCTGTTGAATTATAACATGGTAAAATTGTTTTGGAATCAATCAGTTCATATAACAACTCATCTGTCCTCGCATTGCTTCTCTTCCCTATTGCTGTTGTAATTCTATATTTTCGTGAATCCATTGCCAACTGAGCCGGAATTGAATGATACAATGCAGATATTCTTCCCGATGCATCAATCTTTTTGAAATCTTCTTCATAGAGAGCTATGATCTGCCGTTTTACCATATCAATTTCCGAAAAGTTTTTCCCCTCTATATAGGCTTCCACAGCCTGTGGCATGCCTCCCACAGCCATATAAATACGCAAATCCCTCATTAATTTGCGATTTGTTGCTTGTCCAATAGCCGAATTCATACGATAAATTTGTTGCAAAAGCTCGTAGTTATTTCCGGTAGCCATACAAAATTCCTCATAATCCATAGGATATACCTGTATTTTCATTTCTTCTGATGGAATTAAAATATCTTTCACATTTTTCTTTATTGATATCAAAGAACCTGTTTCCAGATAACTGTATCTGCCATCTACAACAAGATGCTTTATGGCCTGTCTTGCTTTTGGGAAAAGCTGTACTTCATCAAAAATAATCAATGACTCATGTTCATACAAAGTTACGCCAGTTTCCGCCTGCAATCTTAGGAAAAACAAATTCAGATTTCCTATATCATTAAAACAATCACATATATTATCTGTTGTTTTTGAAAAATCGATCAAAATATATGACCTGTATTCATTCTGTGCAAAATGTTCTGCAATTGTTGATTTTCCAACTCGCCTTGCTCCTTCCAGCAAAACCGCATATTTTTCTGCATATTTTTCTTTCCATTCCAACAATTTTTTATACGCTTTTCTTTCAAAATACATTATATACCTCCTGAATTTAAATATGTTATATCACAGAGTATGCATTTCTTCAAGATTATTTATTCTAAAATTGTACATTTCTTCAAAGTTATACTTTTATATTTTACACATTTCTTCAAGATTATTTGCTTTTATTAAATTCCAGGCTGACTGCTTCTTCATTTTCCCGCTCTCAATAATCCCCTCTAGCATCTCCGCAAATCCTTTTGGATCACGAATCTGATACTGCATGTGATTACATCCGTCAAATACCGGAAAATTTCCATATTTATACGTTTGCATAACTGCGTTCCTGTATTTGAAGTGGTCTTCTTTATTGCCAAACTCCCAAAATGTGTTTTTCTGCAATTCTATGAGCAGTTCCGGAGCATAGAAAAATAAAATTGCCGGATTCGATTTATTGCCCATTGTTTTAAATTTCATATCGCCACATTGCCTTTTGTCTGTATATTAATTTCCATATTTTTCATAATGCACTTTATTTTCCGGAATCTCATCCAGCGAATGTCCTTCCGGATGAACAGCCGGAATTCCCAATGATAAAACAGCTTCCAGATGCATTTTCTCCGGATATCCTAATATATCCCGCAGATACTCTTCCGTAGACTGTCCGTCCGATGTTTCCCGTAAACGTCCCTGGATCCAGCAGCTTCCAAGCCCGAGGCTGTCTGCCATCAGGTGCATATTAGACATCACAATTGAACAGTCCTCCGTCCATACATCCGATTTTTCCGCATTGGCTATCACTACAACTGCTGCAGACGCAGTTGCCAGCATTTTTGCCGAACCGACGCGACATTCGGACATTTTCTGCAATGTGTCTTTATTTTGCACTACGATCAGTTCCCATGGCCTGATTGAACGGCTGGATGGCGATAATAATCCTGCATTTATTACCAGTTGCAGTTGCTCTCCTGTAACCGCTTCTTTTGTATACTGTCTGATGCTCCGTCTTTTTTTCAACATATCTATAAATTCCATTCGCATTTCCTCCTGAATTTCAAATCTCTATGCCTATTATACTCTCCTGGCACTATATATTAAATAATAAAAAAAATTCAGAGAACCACTCTAAAAAAGTGATTCTCTGAACCTGTTCCACTAATGCCGCAGACCGGAATCGAACCGTTTTTCTTAATCTCAAATACTGATAGAAAGGGGCTTTGAAGACTTCATCACGGTTGCGGTGTTCAAAAAGTGTTCAAACGTTTGTCGCATACAAACAGGAAGTTAGCGATTTCTTTTTCCGGTATTCTCTGTCCCACGGATTTCCTCATGATAGAAATAATCTACGATCACCGGATGTCCCTGCGGGACTCTGCCATAAGGCATTTCATTATCCACAAAGGCACAATCATACTTCTTAGCCATTTTCTCAGCTTTTACTTCAAGTGCTTCAAAGTAGCTGCGGTTATGCTTGTTATAGATCTCGTCGTAAAGTGGTACAAGATCAGGATATTTTCCGGCGATATAATCCATAATTGTCTTTTTGAAACCGCCTCGAAGATTGAGATTTTCGAGCCAGAACAGATCACACTGATCCTTTACCTGCTCAAAGATTGCTTCAAAATCCGTGATACCGGGGAATACCGGGGATACGAAACAGACTGTACGGATACCTGCCTCATATACCTGCTTCATAGCAGCGATACGGTGCTCAATGCTCGAAGCAGAGTCCATATCGTTCTTGAAATTTTCATCTAGTGTGTTGATTGACCATGAAACGGTCACTCGTCCAAGCTTCTTCAACAGATCAATATCCCGTACCACAAGATCCGACTTTGTGCAGATCAGAATATCTGCGTCACTGCCGATCAGCTGCTCCAGAAGTTTTCTGGTATTCCCGAATTGCTCCTCCTGTGGATTGTAGCCATCTGTCACAGAACCGATGACCACCCGCTGTCCGGCATATTTCTTCGGATTTTTAATTTCCGGCCAATGCTTCACATCAAGGAAAGTGCCCCATTCCTCCTTGTGCCCGGTAAAGCGCTTCATAAAAGAAGCATAGCAATACTTGCA
>NZ_JACOOY010000030.1:0-6882 GCF_014287705.1 Dorea hominis
GCGAGAGGGAGTGAGGTGTAGGTATTGACACCAAAAAGGCACTCCCTTATACTTGAGAGAAAAAGGTGCAAAAACCTATTGATAAGATTAGCGGTCAAGGCGAGAGGGAGTGAGGTGTAAAAGACTATGGCAAAATACACCAAAAGGAGAGATAAAAGAGGGTATGAGTGGAAGTCTGCTTATCGGGAGAAAGAAGCTCTTATGCTGGAGAGGGGATACCCGGAAGTAAGTCCTCATGATTTCTATCGAGAGTTGTTTCCGACTGGTAGTCTGCAGCAAGAGCCGGGGGACGGAAAAGGTAATATTATAGCGACACAGATTAGACCGTCCGGCAAAGGAAGAACCCGGCAGTGGGTAATTGATGATAGTCTGAAAATGCTGGATAAGGTCATAGGAGATAGGTTTGGGCTGATACCGCCTATTAGTTTTTACGGAAAGTCACACACGAAAGAGAACGCTCATGAGCTGTTTGCGGTGGTGGTGGATGTGGATTATGTAGGCAAACAGCAGTTAAAGAACCTGTTGAAGCAGTTTGGGAATGGTGTGCAGCTTCGTCCGACTTATCTTGTCAGCTCCGGCAAGGGGGTACATCTTTACTATTTCTTGCAGGAGCCGGTTCAGTTGTATCGAAACCGGGAAGAAGTGCTTGCGGAGCTGAAAGAAGCCTTTATCCGGCGGCTATGGAATGATACCAGCTCTATCCGTCCGGACAGCCCGGATATAACCGGAATTTATCAAGGTTTCCGGTGTGTGGGGAGTCAGTCGAAGCTGGGTGCAGATTTCCCAGTAAAAGCCTATAAGCTGTCAGAGAACCGTTACACGCTGGAGGACATAAAAGCCAGCATACCGAGCTGTAAGGTAGACCTTGCTCCGTTGTACGAGAAGCCGAGAAGAAAAAGTACCGTTACGCTGGAAGAAGCAAAGGAGCTGTACCCGGAATGGTATGAGAAGCGGATCGTGCAGGGAGAGCCGAAGCAGAAAAGTAAGAAGCAGGGCGGTACGTGGGTATGTAACGAAGCTTTATATGAGTGGTGGAAACGGAAAATAACCGAGGAAGTGAAAGCCGGAGGGCGTTACTTTTCTATTATGGCGTTGTGCTCTTATGGCTTGAAGTGTGGCATATCCGAGCAGAAGATACGGAGAGACGCCTATGCGTTCTTGGACCATTTAGAGAGCCTTACCGAGGACGAGGACAACCATTTCAGCCGGGCAGATGTGAAAGACGCTCTCCGGGCATTGAAAGGGGACAGAAAAAGGTTGTCAACGATAGCAAGCCGGGAATGGATAGAGGACAACACAAAGGTTACGATACCAGCAAATAAGCGAAATTACAGAAAACAAGAGGCTCATTTATATCTTGCAAGGCGAAAAAAAGAGGATATGAAAGTTATAGGCGAAGTAGTAAAAGAGGGCAGACCAACAGCAGAGCGGACAGTCAGAGAATGGCAGGAGAGCCACCCGGCAGGAAAGAAAGCGGACTGCATTCGAGAGACAGGACTTGCAAAGCATACGGTTTATAAGTGGTGGAAGTAGGGCATACTTGAAATGCCGAAAGGCATATGCTATAATGCCAATAGGCAAGAAAGACGAAAGTGCTCATTGTGGCACGCAAAAAGCCCCGGAGTTGCGACCTCCGGGGCTTTTCTATTCCGTTGTGGCAAGGTGGCTTATGCCTTAGGCTGGCTACCGCCTATTTATCTCCGTCCAGCCATTTGCAGATGTAGTAGGCGACTACACTTGCCAAGACAGAGAGTAAGAAAGACGAAAATATACTCATGGTGGCACACCCCCTTTCTGTACCTGTATAGGGGTGGTAGCGTCGCCCATTATACCATAGTGCATTATCTTCTTTTAATCGTCTTTGTGGGCGGTATTGCTATCGGTGTGGGCTTTCTTATCTTCCTTGGAGCAAGCAAGGTGTTTGAGTTCTACACAGAGGACTATGCGGACACCATGAGCCTTGCCGTATTCCTCATAAGCCTTGCAGTATCGGTGTACTTTGCAGAGCCTATAAGGGCGGTAATCCCTATCAATCTTCTTTTACTGCTGATACTGGTACATATCGTTTATGTGCTGATAAGGTGGTATGTAAAAGGGTGTATGAGGTCGAGAGGATACTACTAAATTGACACCCCAGAAATGGGGTGTTATATTTTAATAAAAAAGGTAAAAAAACTTCATTGATAATATAAGCCCCCTATAGCCCTTTAGGGCTAACAGTCATAGGGTAGCGGATATAGTATAAGTATATGCCAGAAAAGAGGTGTTTATTCATGGCAAGAAAGCCGACTGATAAGCAGTTGTTCAAGATGAAAAATGAATGGTTGGGGCAGTTCTACGAGGAAGTGAAACCGAGGGATTTTTACAGAGCAGTCTTTCCAGAGGGCAGTTTTGAGAGAGAGGGACACCCAGAAGATGAGAAGTGCAATGGAGTTCTCACTGTGATAGAGGGGGAAAAGGCGAGGAACTATATCGTCTTTGATGAGCTGAACATGGTTGATGAGGTCAAGGGGGCAGAGTTTGCTATCATGTCCCCAGTCGGGTATTCTGGACGTAACAGGACAGCCAAAAACGCAAGGTGGCTATATGGGATAGCTGTAGACCTTGACGGAGTGGAAATGGAGCAGTTAAGAGATGTGTTCCACCAGATGAAGCACGATTTTCTGCCACAATGTACCTACTGTGTGAATAGCGGTCATGGACTGCATTTGTATTATCTCTTTGAGAAGCCAGTACCGCTATACAGACATCTGCAAGACCAGTTAAGGGAGTTCAAGTATGAGCTAATCAGAAAGATATGGAACAGGTACACAAGCACCTATACAGAGCGTGAGCAAGTGCAGTACCAAGGTATCTTTCAAGGCTTCCGTATGGTTGGCACCCAGTCGAAACTTGGAAAGCGGTATCCAGTGACAGCTTTTGAAACTGGGGAGCGTGTCACAGTAGAGTATCTGAATGACTTTCTTATGGACGATAGCAAGGCTGTGACAGATTTCAAGTATAAATCCGATTTGAGCCTTGCCGAAGCCAAGAAGAAGTACCCAGAATGGTATGAAAAGAGGATTGTTAGGGGCGAGAAAAAGGGCAGATGGCATATCAAGAGAGATTTGTATGACTGGTGGCTAAGAACGATACAGAGCGGAGCGGTGTCAGTGGGGCATAGATACTGGTGTCTGTCTGTGCTTGCATCCTATGGTATCAAATGCGATATACCAGAAGATGAGGTATTGACGGACGCTCTGGAGCTGTTACCGATGTTTGACAATATCAGTGATGATGAACACAACCACTTTACCAAGCGTGATGTACTGGACGCAATGAATATGTACCAAGAAAATTATGTCACATACAGCAGAGCCGAGGTGGAGCGTGTCAGCGGTATATCCGTACCGCCGAACAAGCGGAACGGAAGAAAGCAAGAGCAACATATCAAAATTATGAATGCTATTCGAGAGATTGAACACCCAGACGGAGCATGGAGAAACAAAGACGGCAGACCAGACAAGCAGAAGATTGTCGAAGAATGGCGAAAGAGCCACCCAGACGGAAAGAAAGTTGACTGTATTCGTGATACTGGATTGAGCAAGCCGACAGTATACAAGTGGTGGAGCGTGGGCGAAGCCCTCTAAGGCATTTCCCCTTAATTACCCAAGAGCCATAAGAAAAAGAGTGTCAAGGGCAGTCGCAAGACTGTGCAGTTTACCCTTGATACTCTTTTTTGTTGGCTACAATGTCCGAGGGGAAAATGCTAGTCCGTCCGTTCCGTTACTCCCTCATGGGTTCGATTGTCCATTCCAAAATGAGAAAGTAAAGGGTTGTCTGCGACAATTTTTTTCTATGCTGCCATTCGCTGATCCGCAAGCGGAAGCTCATGGAAGCATAGAAAAAAACAAGCCCTTGACTATCTCATTTTTCCATTCCCAAAGTCACCCAAGAGGAAGTAAGCTCCACTGTATTTCTGGCGAAATCCACGCACGAATATATCCGCTTGACAAGTGGCTAGCCACATGCTATATTATGTGTAGCGGATATATTGCAAGTTCCCTAAAGTGTTACCACTTTAGAACTTGTGAGGGTGGCAAGCCCCCCTTCAATCCCCCTTTTCAGAGAGCCGAAAGGCTCATAGTGTGACGGTGGTAGCACCGAAGAAAGAGAGGTCAAAGGCATGAAAAAAGAAATGGATAAAATTCAGTTTGAGTACAGATACGAGGTGCAGGAGCTGATGAAAGTAATTGATAAATATGTAAAACAGAACCCGGCAGAAAAGGAAAATAAGACGCTGGAGCGTTTCTTTGACTTGCTTGATGTCATGGATATGGAGTGGTAAGGGTATGAACAAGACAAGACCAAAGCAGTTATCATTCCGAGTAAGTGAAGAAGAATACCGGCAGTTGCAGGAGAAGATTTTAGAGAGTGGAAAGAACCAGCAGGAGTATATCCTTTCCTGTGTGCTGGAGAAGCAGATCGTGAATACGGACGGTATCAAAGAACTTATCCCGGAACTGAAACGGATAGGGAACAACCTCAACCAAATAGCAAAGCGGTGTAATGAGGGGGGAATGTTGCCGAGTGAAGCGGAAGTGCGGAAGCATGGAGAGGAGCTGAACAAAGTATGGCAGTCATTAAGGCGGTATCTTCAAAGGCGGGCATAGGGCACGCAATAGATTATGTGACGAAAAAAGAAAAGACAGAGGAGAAGCTTGTCAGCGGTCTGCATTGTGAGCCGGAGACGGTCAAGGAGGAAATGCAAGCCACAAAGGAGCTGTGGGGCAAGACGGACGGAAGAACCTATAAGCATTATGTGCAATCCTACCATGAGGACGAGGAAATAACCCCGGAGCAGGCTCACAAGAACGCTGTCGAGCTGGCAGAGCATACAAAGGCATGGAAAGGGCATGAAGTTCTGATAGCCACGCATATAGACAAGGGGCATATACACACGCACTTTATTGTCAATTCCGTAAATTATGAGAACGGTCATAAGCTCCAATGGAGTAAGCACGACCTTAAAGACTTAAAGGAACGGTGCAACGAGCAGAGCTGGGAACAGGGCTTGCATGTGCCGGAGAAAGGAAAGACATTTGCTGGAGAAGTCCGGGAAGAAACGGTGGCATGGAGCAAAGACACCTACCAGCTTTTGAAACAGGCAGAGCAGGGAAAGGTCAAAAGCTATGTGCAGGATATTGCCCTTGCGGTGCTGGATTGTAAGGAAACAGCGACCAGCCGGGAAACCTTTATCCGGCTGATGAATGAAAGAGGGTACGGGGTGGACTGGCAGGACAGCCACAAGTACATCACATATACCGACTTAGCCAGGGAACAGGCAGGAGAAAAGGCTTGTAAAATCAGGGATAACAAGCTGGAAAAATACTACAATATGGATTTTGGAAAGGAGAGTATGGAGCATGAGTTTGAGAGAAATGCACGAACAGCAGAAGCAGAGCAGTCCAAGAGAGCAGCTTCAAGAGTTAAACCGACAGAGCCGGACAGAGCTGGAAAACAGTCTGCTCAAAGAAGCGTTGGCGATGTCGAGCGAGAACTGCGAGGAATTGATGAAGCAGTCAAATCAAGAACAAGTGAGGGCAGAGCAGAACAGGCAGAGAGACGCAGAGCAGAACAGGAAGCTCATCAGCGAGCTGAAGCAGAGCGTAGAGCTGCTGAAGAACAGCAACGAATTGCTTCAAGACGCTATATCGGGCGAGATTGGGAGCCTGAAAGATGAGGTTAAGGAAAACACCGTCCAAGAGGTTAGAAAGGCGTTACAGGCGAATATAGAGGCTATACAGAGGGCTACAAAGCTTCTTGAGAAGCAGTCTGATACACTTACGAGCGTGATGAAGCAGAAGATCCGGGAGCTTGAGGAAAGTAAGAACAGTTTTTTTAGATATGAGGGCTTGAAGTTGTACCTGTTTTGGGGCGGTATGGTCTGCAATATTTTAGTGTTTCTTATGCTGTTGTATGGTATGATTAGTAAGTAAAAAGAAATCGATAAATTAGAATTTTAAAAAGGAGTGTGATGACCATGATTTTTGATTTTGAGCCTTGGCAATTAGATATTGATATTGACTTAACTAAACAATTATATAGAAGTTGTAAAGGAGACTTTGTATGGGTAGAAAAGAAATAACAACAAAAGAAGATTTAATGAAAGTAATAGAATTATTCGAAAATACTGGAATTACATACTGGTTGGATGGCGGATGGGGTGTAGATATTTTAGCTGGTAAACAAACAAGAATTCATAGAGATATAGATATAAATTTTGATGCTCAACATACGGAAAAATTGTTAAATGTGCTTTTGAATCTGGGCTATAAAATTGATACAGACTGGAAACCGGTTAGAATAGAGTTATATAGTGATGAACTTGGTTACTTAGACATTCACCCGTTCGTTTTAAATGAGGACGGAACTTCAAAACAAGCTGATTTAGAGGGTGGATGGTATGAGTTTGAAAAAGATTACTTTGGTAGTGTTTTTTTTGAAGGCAAAACAATTCCTTGTATATCTTTAAAAGGCCAAAAAGTTTTCCATTCAGGTTATGAATTAAGAGATAAAGATAAGCATGATATTTCAATTCTTGAAAGTTTATCAAAATAACATCGCTGTAATTTCTAAGATAAATTGCAGTTTGTCGGTACGAAGAAAAAGGTGCAAAAATGTATTGATAAGATTAGCGGTCAAGGCGAGAGGGAGTGAGGTGTAGATATTGACATCAAAAAGGCACTCCCTTATACTTGAGAGAAAAAGGTAAAAAAAACTCATTGATAAGATTAGCGGTCAAGGCGAGAGGGAGTGAGGTGTAGGTATTGACACCAAAAAGGCACTCCCTTATACTTGAGAGAAAAAGGTGCAAAAACCTATTGATAAGATTAGCGGTCA
>NZ_JACOOY010000031.1:0-6434 GCF_014287705.1 Dorea hominis
TCGACAGAGTCGAACTTCATTTTGTTCTTTGTCCGTTCTGAATATTCTCTTAAGAATTTTCAGGGTTGTTGTCTATTGTTTAATTATCAAGGTTCTTATCTGTTGTCTCATCGACAGCTTTAATAGATTATCATATCTCATGTCGTTTGTCAACAACTTTTTTATTTTTCTTTGTTGTCTTCCGTGTGACATCTACGCTTCTCAGGTGTGTCTCACACGACAGCTATATTAGAATAACACCGAAGGTCGGAATTGTCAACAATGTTTTTATATTTTCTGCAATTTAGATATTTAATACAATTAACCTGTTATTTTTTATGTTTTTGTGTCATTTTATACAATTTAGTAAAGACCAGTAAAACAATTCAAGTCGAACGTTCGTGAGACTTGGCGCGTGATTCTGGTCAGCAAAGCTGACATATTCCTATCAGAATCACTGCGCATCCTCGCGGAGCGTTTATCTCAGTCGGAGATTGGACTCCCACTGCGACGAATTTGCATTTACTCACCACCTAAAAGAGGTGGGAATCTTCTCGACTGAGATAAATTTGAATAACTTTATTGCTGCAAGAACATAATAAAAAGAAACTGTCGCTTCGCAATTTTCCAATCGCAAAACAACAGTTTTCTACTTTTACTTATATTTAGATACTTATAATTCTATCTTTTTCATTTCCTCCAAGAAATCACGGATATAAGATACTGCGAGATCTAATGCCTGCTGTCCCAGTTCAACTGATGATTCTTTCGGATCAAAAGGTCCAAACCAACCGCTTGGAGCAATTTCCTTCGTATCTCTAACAAGACGTACAATACCGCCCTTGAAATTTACTGCCTGGATATATGCAGCCTTCATATTTTCAGTTGGATCCTGTGCATTGATCGGTTGACTCAGTTCAAGATCAACAGACTCCGGACAAATTGCCATCATTGCAGATGTTTCCAGTACGTCACCGTGGCCGCCTTCAAACTTCTTATCTAACTGTGCAACCAGACTCCACCAGTCAACGCTGGCACATACACCGCCCTTATGATATACCTCTAAAGCCGCACGGTCGATAGAAGGTGTGTTTCCGCCATGACCATTTAAAACTACAAAACGTTTTGCTCCGTGCTGCATAAGAGAATCCATAATGCCATGAAGTACGAGGTAAAGTCCTTCATATCCAATATTGATGCTTCCTTCAAAACTTAAATGATATGGACATACACCATACGGAACTGTTGGAGCTATAATGACATTTTCGATGTCCTCCACATGATCCGCCAGATATGTCGGAACCATGAAGTCTGTTCCGAGTGCACTCTGTGTACCGTGTTGCTCCGTGCTTCCTACCGGGATTACAACAATCGGATCTTTCTTGAAGGCTTCTTTTGCCTGTGCTGTAGTTAATTTTGCAAGATACATTTTCATTTCCTCCTTTATACTACACCGCAAAATGACGCTCAATTGTTTCTTGCGGTGGTGTTTTTGTGAATTTGCTTACAACAACCATTGCAATTGATGAAATGATTGTTGTTGGGAACAATGCATGGAATCCAAACGCAAATGCTTTTATAGTTGGATTCAACGTGAAGAGTAACAGTGATATTACACCTACTACTACCGCTGCAATCGCTCCTTGTGCAGTTGCTTTCTTCCAGTAAATACCAAATAGAATCGGCACTACAAAAATTGCCATTCCCGAGAACGCAAACAGGTTAATTTCGAAAATACTGCCTGGCTGGAATACGCCGAAACAAATTACGATAATACCAATCAGAATAGTTACTACTTTCGAAAGCTTCATTACACTCTCATCTGTTGCTTTTTTATTGATGAGTTTCTGATAAATGTCACGCGTAACCGCACCGGTTTTCGTTACTAATATACCATCAATAGTAGACATACCGGTAGCTACAATTCCAGCAATGAAAATAGAAGCTAAAAACGGATTCAGACCTCTCTGCAAAATCATCGGAACAAAAAGAAAGACCACAATACAATATTGGATACATAATATGCCCAAGACATATAGCCATTGGCATCCGGAAATGCAAGATAAGCTTCATTCATACTCTGAAGTGTATGATTGATATTGCCAAAGCCTCCTCCCATTACATACAATAGAAACAATAAAAGTTACAATTGCTGTTGCGATCATAAAGGAACCCTGGATTACATCCGTCATCATAGCGTCCTGCATACCAACCAATAAATGCCATAATTCCAAGATAAAGTACCAGCACCGTATAGAAAGGGCCTGGTGAAGGCTGAATTGCTGCTCCGTTCATAATTACTTCTCCTCCTCATCATAGGTGTGATATTCTTTTCGCTTCATACACATGCGATAATACTTGATGATCAATGCAAATGTAATCGCAGTGTGAATAAACCATCCATACAGGAACAACGGAACCCCGCCAAATGAAGGGATGTATGTTTCACTGTAAAAGAATGGAAATGGAATCATAATGATCACGAACATAAATAAAAAAATAATCAGCCAGGTTCGTTCGAAGTGCTCTTCAAATTGTTTTTCATAGCCTTGTCCTCCTCTTTCCTTTTTGGTACTTATAAATTTTCTTTTAGTTAAGTATATACTTTACTTTCTATTTTTCATTATACATGTTATAATAGATTTGTAAAGTCATCACTTATATTTTGTAAAATATCACGAAACATTTTACTGTAAAAGCGAAAGGAAACTATATGGACATTTTAGAACATATTCAGGAATTATATCCGACACTTACAAAAAAACAAAAAACAATCGCAGATTACCTGATTGCCAACCCGGAAGAAATAAGCTACATCACTCTGGCTCAGCTCAGTCAGCAGACACGATCCTCCGAATTGACACTTCTTCGTTTTTGCCAGAAACTGGGCTGTTCCACATTTGTTGGCTTGAAAGAACAATTCCGTGATTATACACAGAAGATGATTCGAATCGCATCCTCTTCCACTTATTTCGTTCCAGAATTAGAAGCTGGCAAAGCACCCGAGCGCGAACGAATGCTCTTAGAAATCTGTAGCCAGGAAGTGAGTGCCTTTTCCGAGTTTATCTCTGATTTGCCTATGGATACCATTCTGGCAGCTTCTGATAAGATTCGACGCAGTAATCGTATTTTTATCTTTGCACATGATATATCGAAAGTGCCTGGAGAATTTTTAAAATTGCGACTCTTAATCTTGTATTACAACGTCATTCTGATTGACCTGTCCGATTTGGAGCAAACACAGAAAACATTACGAAAACTTACAGAGGGAGATCTTGTAATTTTATTCTCTTTCCCGCGCTACTATTTTCCGATAGGAAATATTGCAAAAAAAGCTTCCGAATCCGGTGTCCCGATTTTAACGATCACCGACAGCGATGCCTCCCCGGCTGCATGCCACAGTGATTTGCTCCTTATTTGCCCTACTTCCACAGAAATGTTTTATAATTCAATGACAATTCCAATTGCCATGCTGAATATCCTGGCATCCTGTCTCGTCATTGACAGCATTTCTCCGTCCGAACGACAGAATTTTATAAATACATTATCTTCCTAGTAAAAACAGGAGATACGGATTTTCCTATCCATATCTCCTGTTTTTTGTTTACGCTATTAATTTCTATTATTTTTCATAAGTTCCTTTTTGAAGGATTTCCTTGTTTTTCATGAGAATACGACCACCTGCTATAAAAGTATCCAGCTCCATATTCTGATCAAACAGGAGAACATCTCCATCTGCTCCTTCTTTTATCCATCCCTTTTTCGGAAGCAGATCCAGCCCCTCAGCCACATGGCTTGTCATATAAGGTAATGCATCCTCAAGCTTCATTCCAAGCTCTTTCACCATATATTTTAATTCTTTATAAAGTGCATCTACACTGGACACTCCAATTTCTAAAAGGGTTCCATCTTCCGCATAGTGAGACCAGCTTCCATGTCCATCCGAACTCATCGTAATATGTTCAGTAGGAATTCCTCTTTTCCTTGCTTCCAGAACATAACTTCCCGGAGAAGAATGCATGCCACAAGTCAAATCTACATATCCGCCTCTTCTTAAAAATTCATATCCATCCTCCAACAGATGTTCATTTCGATTTACATGTGTTGGTCTGAAAATGCGAGTAGGAATAGACGTTTTCTCCAACGCACGGAATACCGGTTGTAATCCAGCCTCATCGTCTCCCATATGCAACACAACAATCCCCGGTTTCCCGCTGAGCATACCGGCAACTCTTACTTTGCTTGCGATCTGGATCAGTTCCTCTTCTGTCACATTCGGTGCACGATGATCGGAAATAGCAAGCTTCACACCGAGTATCTCGTCGATGAATACAATGTCTCGATCAACTTCTCCGGTAATTGTCGGATTCGGATAGCCATAAGCTCCCGTAAGCATATATGCACTTACGCCTTCCTCGCAAAGAGCCTTGGTTTTTGCATAAAGATTCTCCACACTTCTTGTAATTCCATCTGTTCCCAGAAGCCCTATGACTGTAGTTATACCATTTTCCACTAACTCAGAGAGCTGTAATTCCGGTGTTCTCGTATGAAAGCTTCCTTCTCCGCCTCCACCGGTAATATGTACATGCTGATCAATAAACCCTGGCGTCAGCATCTTTCCTTCGGCATCTAACACTTCACATTCAACTGGAAGCGAACCAATTTCATCCTGAATCTTTTCAATTTTTCCTCCGCAGATCAAAACATCCTTTTTCCCCAGGTATTCTGGTGCGTATACCTCTGCATTTTTTACTAATAACATAACCAATTCCTCTTTCGCAATTATTCTGCTTTTTTCAACTTAGAAACTCCGATCTCTATTGCTGTTTTTGCAACTTCTCTTGCCACATTATCAGCAACTCTTTCATCAAACGCTCCCGGAATAATATAGTCTTCTGTCAATTCTTCCGGTTTAATAATATCAGCAATTGCTCTTACTGCTGCGATTTTCATCTCTTCTGTAATATCTGTTGCTCTTGCCTCCAGCGCCCCTTTGAAAATTCCTGGGAACACAAGAACGTTATTAATCTGGTTCGGAAAATCAGATCTTCCGGTTGCTACAACTCTTGCGCCGCCTTTTTTCGCTTCGTCTGGCATAATCTCCGGTGTCGGATTTGCCATTGCAAAAACAATCGCATCCTTCGCCATTGTACCCACCATCTCTGCTGTCACAATATTCGGCGCAGATACACCTACAAATACATCTCTGCCCTGCATTGCAGTTTTTAAATCTCCATGGATCTGTTCTTTATTTGTCTTTTCTGCCATCTCTTTCTGTGCAGGATTCATCCATTCTTCACCAACTGCAAGGATTCCGTTCCTATCAACAAGGACAATATCACCGACTCCCAGCTCTAATAATAATTTACAGATAGAAATTCCTGCAGATCCGGCACCATTGATGACTACTTTTGCTTCTGAAAATTCTTTTCCGACATATTTCAAAGCATTTGTAAGACCTGCGGATACAACGATCGCTGTTCCGTGCTGATCGTCATGGAATACCGGAATATCCAGTTCTTCTTTTAATCTTCTCTCGATTTCAAAGCATCTCGGTGCAGAAATGTCTTCCAGATTGATTCCACCGAATGTAGGAGCAAGACGTTTAACAGTCTCCACGATCTCATCTGTGTCTTTCGTATCCAGACAGATTGGAAATGCATCAATTCCTGCAAATTCTTTGAACAAAATGGATTTTCCTTCCATAACCGGCATTGCCGCTTCCGGACCGATATCTCCCAGTCCCAGAACTGCCGTCCCATCAGATACAACTGCTACGAGATTTCCTTTTGCTGTATATCTGTACACTTCTGATTTATCATCTCTGATCTTCCGGCAAGGTTCTGCAACACCCGGAGTATACGCCGTACTAAGATCATCTCTTGTCTTTACCGCTACTTTTGATGTGACACTGATTTTTCCTTTGTGTTCTTCGTGCATTTTTAATGCCATCTCATTGTAATTCATATTTATGCTATCTCCTTTATCGATCCGTTTTCTATCCACAAGCATACCACTTCATAGACTAAAAAGAAAGGGAAAAGAAGGACGGCTACTGCAATTTGTACAATAACCGTCCTTGTCTTATCTGTAATTCTCTTATATATAATGTTAAAGTTAAAAAATACCATACGAATTGTTCCGTACTTCGTACTCCCACAATTCTATTATTATTTCATTACAATGTCGGTGATACTTTTTACTATATTCTTCCCTTATTTATTGTCTTTACAGCGCATTCTCCATACATTTTCACGCATAAAATTACATCTATTTATTTTTTTAGTATCAAAATAGTATCACCAACCAAGCACGGCTCTTTCGACTTCACTGTAGCCCGTGCGCTGGAAACTCTCAATTCCAACATGATAAATTGGGTAAGGTGTTATATACTGTTCGAAATATGGGCGAAACTTTTTGCTTATGTGCGGTCTTCTAAGTGTCCTTAGTGCCTG
>NZ_JACOOY010000032.1:0-3161 GCF_014287705.1 Dorea hominis
CTTCATCCTTTACCTATCACCTTGCTTGGTCATGCCCTCGACCGATTAGTATCAGTCAGCTCCATGTGTTACCACACTTCCACCTCTGACCTATCTACCTCGTCGTCTTCAAGGGGTCTTACTACTTACGTAGGGATATCTCATCTTGAGGGGGGCTTCACGCTTAGATGCCTTCAGCGTTTATCCCGTCCCGGCTTGGCTACTCTGCCATGACCTTGGTAGTCAACAGATACACCAGCGGCCAGTCCATCCCGGTCCTCTCGTACTAAGGACAGCTCCTCTCAAATATCCTACGCCCACGCCGGATAGGGACCGAACTGTCTCACGACGTTCTGAACCCAGCTCGCGTACCGCTTTAATGGGCGAACAGCCCAACCCTTGGGACCTACTTCAGCCCCAGGATGCGATGAGCCGACATCGAGGTGCCAAACCACTCCGTCGATGTGAACTCTTGGGAGTGATAAGCCTGTTATCCCCAGGGTAGCTTTTATCCGTTGAGCGATGGCAATCCCACTTTATACCACCGGATCACTAAGTCCTACTTTCGTACCTGCTCCACCCGTCGGTGTCGCAGTCAAGCTCCCTTCTGCCTTTGCACTCTTCGAATGGTTTCCAACCATTCTGAGGGAACCTTTGAGCGCCTCCGATACCCTTTCGGAGGCGACCGCCCCAGTCAAACTCCCCACCTGACATTGTCCCCCGACCTGTTTAAGGCCGCTGGTTAGAAATCCAATACTGCAAGGGTGGTATCCCAACAGCGACTCTGTAGCTACTGGCGTAACTACTTCCCAGTCTCCCACCTATCCTGTACATGCAATACCGAATCCCAGTATCAAGCTGGAGTAAAGCTCCATGGGGTCTTTCCGTCCTGGCGCAGGTAACCAGCATCTTCACTGGTATTTCAATTTCACCGGGTGCATTGTTGAGACAGTGCCCAAATCATTACGCCTTTCGTGCGGGTCGGAACTTACCCGACAAGGAATTTCGCTACCTTAGGACCGTTATAGTTACGGCCGCCGTTTACTGGGGCTTAAGTTCAAAGCTTCGCGTTACCGCTAACCTCTCCCCTTAACCTTCCAGCACCGGGCAGGCGTCAGCCCATATACTTCACCTTTCGGTTTTGCATAGACCTGTGTTTTTGCTAAACAGTTGCTTGGGCCAATTCTCTGCGGCCAGCTTTCACTGGCACTCCTTCTCCCGAAGTTACGGAGTCATTTTGCCGAGTTCCTTAACAATGCTTCTCCCGTCGGCCTTAGGATTCTCTCCTCATCCACCTGTGTCGGTTTACGGTACGGGCTTAAGTAAAACAATAGCGGCTTTTCTTGACGCATGGCTCACACACTTCCCTACTCTTTATTCGGTCCGCATCACGTCTTCAGATTGTACAGCGGATTTGCCTGCTGCACTCCTACCTCGCTTGCACCGGTCTTTCCATTCCCGGCTTGTGCTCTCCTCACGTGTCCCCACAGTTCTGTTTACTTAAGGTACAGGAATCTCAACCTGTTGTCCATCGACTACGCCTCTCGGCCTCGCCTTAGGCCCCGACTTACCCAGAGCAGATCAGCTTTACTCTGGAAACCTTAGATATTCGGCCGGAAGGATTCTCACCTTCCTCTCGCTACTCATTCCGGCATTCTCTCTTCGATACAATCCACAGCTCCTTATCGGTACTGCTTCGTCTCGTATCCAATGCTCCTCTACCAATCAACATTCGTTGATTCCTGAGCTTCGGTAGTGTGTTTCAGCCCCGGACATTTTCGGCGCAGGACCTCTCGACTAGTGAGCTATTACGCACTCTTTGAATGTATGGCTGCTTCTGAGCCAACATCCTAGTTGTCTTCGAAATCCCACATCCTTTTCCACTTAACACACATTTTGGGACCTTAGCTGCAGGTCTGGGCTCTTTCCCTTTCGACTACCCAACTTATCTCGTGCAGTCTGACTCCCATACATCATCTACGCGGCATTCGGAGTTTGATATTCTTCGGTAAGCTTTGACGCCCCCTAGGAAATTCAGTGCTCTACCTCCGCAAGACTTGTATGAGGCTAGCCCTAAAGCTATTTCGAGGAGAACCAGCTATCTCCGGGTTCGATTGGAATTTCTCCCCTATCCACACCTCATCCCCACCCTTTTCAACGGATGTGGGTTCGGTCCTCCATTGCCTTTTACGGCAACTTCAACCTGGACATGGATAGATCACCCGGTTTCGGGTCTGCTCCGACTGACTCTGGCCCTATTAAGACTTGGTTTCCCTTCGGCTCCATCCCTGTAGGATTTAACCTCGCCAGCCGGCGCAACTCGCCGGACCGTTCTACAAAAAGTACGCGGTTCCACATTTATAGTGGTTCCACAGCTTGTAAACATATGGTTTCAGGTTCTTTTTCACTCCCCTCCCGGGGTCCTTTTCACCGTTCCTTCACAGTACTATGCGCTATCGGTCACTAAGGAGTATTTAGCCTTACGGGGTGGTCCCCGCGTGTTCAGTCAAGGTTCCACGTGTCTCGACCTACTCTGGATACCGCCTTGTCAATCGTCCTTTCGCTTACGGGGCTTTCACCCTCTCTGGCTGGCTTTCCCAAAACCATTCTGCTAAGACTCTTGAATCAATTGTGCGGTCCGAACCCCGGGATGCACGCATCCCGGTTTGGGCTCTTCCGGTTTCGCTCGCCGCTACTTCCGGAATCACATGTTGTTTTCTCTTCCTCCGGCTACTTAGATGTTTCAGTTCACCGGGTTCCCTTCCTAACGTTATGGATTGGCGTTAGGATACTTGAGGTTTGCTCAAGTGGGTTTCCCCATTCAGAGATCTCCGGATCATTGGATATTTGCTCCTCCCCGAAGCTTTTCGCAGCTTATCACGTCTTTCATCGGCTCTTAGTGCCAAGGCATCCACCATACGCTCTTTTCAGCATGACCAACTTGTTCTCATCCACGGGAATGGATGATCACTACACCGGTATAGCGTTACCGGCGTTGGTTCTAGGTTCGTTTTTTTACTTCGTTTTCTCGAAGGTGTTGTAATTATTAACAACATTCCTGTTAATAACAATTACCTCGGATGTCTTGAATAAGATATTTATCTTATCATTTCTATTTCTTATATGCAATTTTCAAGGTACATATAGATGCGAATATTCGAAAACAGTTATGTGTGACAAGC
>NZ_JACOOY010000034.1:0-1930 GCF_014287705.1 Dorea hominis
GCGCAGGGCGTAAAGGACGCGCTAAAGGGCAATGCTCCAAGGGTGAGCACTGGAGGCAGAGCAACAGAGTCGGACTTGATCCGGTCAGCATTTGCCAGGAACGCACGTTAGAGGTAAATAAACATGGCAATTAATTTAGTGACAAAGTTCACAGATCACGTGGACGAGCTTTTTACAGCGGAGAGTAAAAAATCTCTGTTAACAAACAATGACTACGACTGGACAGGGGCGCACACAATCAAAGTGCATAAAGTAAACACTGTCAGCATGAACGATTACGACAGAGCCGGAACAGGTAAGAACACTTCCAGATTCGGCGTACTGGGAAAAGTAGAGAACGAACTGGAAGAGTTTACACTGAGAAAGGATAGATCCTTTACCTTTGTTATTGATAAGATGGACAGGGACGAGACCGGAGGCGTGCTGTCCGGAGCTTCAGCACTGGCAAGACAGCAGCGGGAGATCATTATCCCGGAAGTTGACCAGTACGTATATGCTGAAATGGCAGCGAACGCCGGGACAAAGGTCGTAGACGTAACTCTGACAGAATCAAACATTTATGACGAGATCATCAAGGGTACAGAGCTTTTGGATGATGAGGACGTGCCGGACACAGAAAGAGTGCTGACGGTCGTCCCGGAAGTATACCGCATGATGAAGAAGTGCCCGGATCTGTCGCTTGATTGTGACGTGACAGAGAAGCAGCGTTTAAGCGGAGTTATAGCAATGGTGGATGGTATGGACGTTGTAAAGATCTCCAAGAAACGTATGCCGGCAAATGCCGGGTTTATGATCAGTCACCCGGTCGCAACGGTAGCGCCTACCAAGTTAGAAGATTATAGAGTGCATCAGGATCCACCGGGAATCTCTGGCGAACTGGTAGAGGGACGTATTGTTTATGACGCGTTTGTTCTTGATAATAAGAAAAAGGCGATCTACTACGTAGAGAACAAACTGGCAGTATAAAGGTGATTCGCTGACAGCGGTCAGCTTATCATATATAAGGCAAGCCGAGCTTTAGAAATCAAAGTGACGGGAGTACCACTCTGACGCATTGCGCGGGGTGGTATTTCTGTATCCAGACAGGAGGGCATACAATGGAACAGCGGACAAATGAACAGCTTGTAACTCTGATCAGAGCCGGGGAAGATCCGGCAGGGAATATGCTTAAGCTGTGGGAACAGAACAAGGGCTTTATTGCGAAGATGGCGCGGAAGTATTCCGGTTATGCCGAAATGGATGATTTGATGCAAGAGGGATACCTGGGGCTTAATGCTGCAGTTGAACATTACAAGCCGGATCAGGGGACCAAGTTCATCAGCTATTTATCCTTTTGGTTGAAAATGAGAATGCAGAGGTACATAGAGAATAATAGCACTGTGCGCCTTCCCTCCGGTCTGTACGATGATGTAATAAAGTATAAGCGTATCCGTCAGGAGTATTTGACAGAATATGGAGCAGAGCCCACAGAACTGGAAATAAGGGCGTTACTTGGCGTAAGTGGTAAAGAGCTCGAACGCATTGAAGAGAACGCAAAGCGGGGCAAAATCCGAAGCCTGAGCGAGCCAATAGGAGAAGAAGAGGACAACTATACACTGGGCGATACTTTGAGGACCGGGGAAGATCTGGAAGCGGACGCAATCCGGAGACGGGACCATGAACTAATGAGCGCGGAGCTCTGGGAGGTGATTAGCAAGCTCCCGGAGAATCAGGCTCTTGTGATTGCCGGTAGATACCAGGATAAACGCACACATGAATCATTGGGGCATGAGATGGGATGTTCTTTCCAGTATAGCCAGTATTTAGAACGGCAGGCACTAAGGACACTTAGAAGACCGCACATAAGCAAAAAGTTTCGCCCATATTTCGAACAGTATATAACACCTTACCCAATTTATCATGTTGGAATTGAGAGTTTCCAGCGCACGGG
>NZ_JACOOY010000035.1:0-1610 GCF_014287705.1 Dorea hominis
CAGCAGGAGGTTGCTCCTGCATCCAGCACGCCTCTGGATCTCTCGCCCAGACGGCTGGAACGTCCGAATTTTGCTACCATGTCCTTGGTAGAATCGCGTCCTGCTTCTGCAGCTTTCTTCATCTCTGCCAGTGCTTCTTTGAAATCTTTTCCTTCTGCTCCGGCTGCTTTCATTACGTCCACGGATGGCGCCAGTGTATCTACTAATGTCTTGTCTCCGACTTTCGCATCTACGATTCCGTACAGTCCGTTCAGTCCGGCTTCCAGCATTGCTCCAAGATCTGCCGCTGTGATCTCATCCAGATCTTCTCCTGCTTCTGCCATGTCCATGAAGATTGTTCCATAGATCGGTCCCATAGATCCTCCGATCTCATTTAACAGGATCATTCCCAGTTCGTCCAGTCCTTCGGAGAAACTGATATCTTCATCTTTGAATCTCTCTTCAAATACAGAGAATCCTTTGTTCATGTTCATTCCGTGATCGCCGTCTCCGATCAGTCCGTCTACTTCCCCAAGATATGCTTTGTTATCCTGGATTCCTTTTACCATGCGCATCAGCACCGGTTTTCCTGCTGCGTTTTTAAATGCTCCCATTTTACAAAGCCTCCTAATCCTGTTTCAGTCCCATAGAGTATGCCGGCATATCTATGAGCTCTTTTAATTCATCATCCAGTTTCATGACCGTTAAGGTTGCTCCCATCATCTCCAGGGATGTGAAATAGTTGCCTACATATGCCTTATGTGTCTTGATTCCTTTTTCTGTAAGGAGTCTGTCGATCTCATCATACAACACATACAGTTCCATCACCGGTGTTGCTCCGAGTCCGGATACGAGTACGACAACTTCGTCCCCTTCTACGAACGGATAATCCGGTACGACAACGTCTACCATACGTTTTGCCATCTCATTGGCTGACTCTAACGGGCATACTTCGATTCCCGGCTCTCCGTGATGTCCGATTCCGACTTCCATCGTTCCTTCTTTGATCTCGAAGTTCGGATGTCCGACTGCCGGAAGAGTACACGGTGTCAGACCGATTCCTACGGATCTTGTATTGTCAATGGCTTTCTGCGCAGCTGCGATAACTTCGTCCAGATCGCCGCCTTTTGCAGCTTTTGCTCCGCCGACTTTCCACATCAGCACTTCGCCTGCCACACCTCGTCTCTTCTCTCTCTGATCCTTCGGTGCGGATGCTACGTCATCGTTTGCTACAACCGTTTTGACTGTAATTCCGGCTTTCTTTGCCATCTTCACTGCCATCTTTACATTCATGTTATCTCCGGAATAGTTTCCGTATAAGCATGCAACACCTTTTCCCTGGTCTGCTACTTTGCATGCATCCAGGAATGCGGCTGCTGTCGGTGAAGAGCAAATCTCTCCGACCGCTGCTGCGTCACACATATTTTTTCCAACATATCCGACAAATGCCGGTTTGTGTCCGGATCCTCCTCCGGTTACGACTCCGACTTTTCCTTCCGGGATGTCTTTTGCTTTTACAACTCTTCCGTTCTCTGTGCTCTCTACAATATCGGAATGTGCTTTCAGAAAACCTTTAAGCATCTCATCTACGATATTGTCCGGGTTGTTCATAATCCGCTGCATATCTATTT
>NZ_JACOOY010000036.1:0-935 GCF_014287705.1 Dorea hominis
ATGAGCAATTTACCAGAGAAAATGAAAGCAATCGTTGCGTATGCACCTGGAGACTACAGATTTGAGATGGTGGACACACCAAGAGCCGGTGAGGGCGAGATGATCTTAAAAGTAGAAGCATGTGGTATCTGCGCAGGTGATACGAAAGCGTATGCAGGAGCTGCCAGCTTCTGGGGATTTGACGGACAGCCGAAGTACATCAAAGAACCGATGATCCCGGGACATGAGTTCGTTGGTAAAGTTGTAGAGATCGGACCAAACGTAAAAGGAAACTGGAAATTAGGCGACCGTATCTGTCCGGAACAGATCGTTCCTTGCGGAGAGTGTATGTTCTGTAAGACAGGCCGTCATTGGATGTGTGAGAAACATGATCTGTTCGGATTCCAGAAGAACGTAAATGGTGGTATGGCTGAGTATGTAAAATTGACAAAAGAAGCTCTTCCATATTTCGTACCGGCAGATATGCCGATCGAGCAGGCAGCGTTGATCGAGCCATATGCATGCTCTTTCCACTGCGTAGACCGTGCACAGGTTAAGACAACCGACGTTGTTGTACAGTCTGGTGTAGGAACACTCGGACTTGGTATGGTAGGTGCACTCCGTCAGGCAAATCCGAAGCTCCTCATCGTACTGGATATGAATGATGCACGTCTTGAGAAAGCAAAAGAGTTCGGAGCTGACCTGGTTATGAACCCTGGAAAAGAAGATGTTGTTGCAAAGATCAAAGAACTGACAGGTGGATACGGATGCGATATTTACATCGAAGCAAGCGGACATCCGTCCAGCGTACAGCAGGGGCTGGACTGCATCCGTAAGATGGGAAGATTCGTAGAGTTCTCTGTATTCGGACAGCCGGTAACCGTAGATTGGAGTATTATTTCTGACCGTAAAGAATTAGACCTTCTCGGTGTACACTTAAGCCCGTTCTGCTATGA
>NZ_JACOOY010000037.1:0-871 GCF_014287705.1 Dorea hominis
TAATAACAATTACCTCGGATGTCTTGAATAAGATATTTATCTTATCATTTCTATTTCTTATATGCAATTTTCAAGGTACATATAGATGCGAATATTCGAAAACAGTTATGTGTGACAAGCTTGCTTGTCTAAGCATAAATGCTTTTCGATGCATTGGCATGTAATGCCATGAGCGATAAAATCATAGATTTTAGAACTTCGCATCTTAGTGGAGAATACGAGATTCGAACTCGTGACCTCCTGCTTGCAAGGCAGGCGCTCTCCCAACTGAGCTAATCCCCCATATTGGATATTAAAGTGGGCTTAAGTGGACTCGAACCACCGACCTCACGCTTATCAGGCGTGCGCTCTAACCAGCTGAGCTATAAGCCCATCTTTTTTTTAATCTGGCAGCCACCTACTCTCCCACACCGTCTCCAGTGCAGTACCATCGGCCGCTTGGGTCTTAACCATCGTGTTCGGGATGGGTACGGGTGTTACCCCCAAGCGCATCGCCACCAGAAATGTTACCAGTTCTTTTGACAGAATCTGTAACTTATCATCTTTCCTTCGCACGCTTCTTATCTATCTCAAATCCGCTCCGCTTCTTATCTATCTCAAATCCGCTCCGCTTCTTTTCGATAGATTCAAGCTTTCACATGCTTCGTTCCTGTTCCGAACAATCATTCAAACAAGTTTGATGATGTTCGTCTCATGAACGTCGCGTGCTCAGTCCTTGATGACTAAACAATAAACAACAACCCTTACTTTTTTCCTTAGAAAGGAGGTGATCCAGCCGCACCTTCCGATACGGCTACCTTGTTACGACTTCACCCCAGTTATCGGTCCCACCTTCGGCAGCTCCTTCCTTACGGTTAGGTCACTGACTTCG
>NZ_JACOOY010000038.1:0-870 GCF_014287705.1 Dorea hominis
GGCAGGAGGATGGTATCTCAATCAGGTCACTCTCGACTAAATGCGGATTAGCGATAACATCTCTTACTACGATGCTGGAAAGAATGGAAAATCAAGGGCTGATAAGCCGTGTTCAGTCTAAAACGGACAAAAGGAAAACACTTCTGTTTCTGACTGAGAAAGCACATGCCTTAAAGGGCGAGTACGATTCTGTATCTGATGAGATGGGCAGTATTTACTACAAAGGTTTTTCGGAGGAAGAAATTACCCGGTTTGAGGAATGCCTCGACCGCATCAGAAAGAATCTTGAGGAGTGGCAGAAGTCATGAGTATTTGTATCAAAGATCAGATTCAGAACATGAATATCGTCATTGGCTGCACAGTGGGGTGTACATATTGCTATGCCCGCAACAACGTGAAACGCTGGCATATGATTGATGACTTCGCTTACCCGGAATTCTTTCCGGGTAAGCTCAAGATGATGGAAAAGAAACGTCCGCAGAACTTTCTTCTTACCGGCATGAGCGATCTCTCCGGATGGAAGCCGGAATGGAGAGACGAGGTATTTGCAAAGATCCGTGAAAATCCACAGCATCAGTTCCTGTTCCTTACCAAGCGACCTGATTTGCTGGATTTTGATACCGATCTGGAAAACGCATGGTTTGGCGTTACGGTGACGAGAAAGGCAGAACTGTGGCGTATCGACGCCCTTCGGAAAAACGTCAGAGCAAAACATTACCATGTTACCTTTGAGCCGTTATTCGACGATCCCGGCACAGTTGACCTTTCCGGAATCAATTGGATCGTTGTCGGCACCATGACCGGAGCTCAGAGCAGGAAGATTCATACGGAGCCGGAATGGGCATGGTCTCTGGCGGACCAGGCACATAA
>NZ_JACOOY010000039.1:0-870 GCF_014287705.1 Dorea hominis
GGCAGGAGGATGGTATCTCAATCAGGTCACTCTCGACTAAATGCGGATTAGCGATAACATCTCTTACTACGATGCTGGAAAGAATGGAAAATCAAGGGCTGATAAGCCGTGTTCAGTCTGAAACGGACAAAAGGAAAACACTCCTGTTTCTGACTGAGAAAGCACATGCCTTAAAGGGCGAGTACGATTCTGTATCTGATGAGATGGGCAATATTTACTACAAAGGTTTTTCAGAGGAAGAAATTACCCGGTTTGAGGAATGCCTCGACCGCATCAGAAAGAATCTTGAGGAGTGGCAGAAGTCATGAGTATTTGTATCAAAGATCAGATTCAGAACATGAATATCGTCATCGGCTGCACAGTGGGGTGTACATATTGCTATGCCCGCAACAACGTGAAACGCTGGCATATGATTGATGACTTCGCTGACCCTGAATTCTTTCCGGGTAAGCTCAAGATGATGGAAAAGAAACGTCCGCAGAACTTTCTTCTTACCGGGATGAGCGATCTCTCCGGATGGAAGCCGGAATGGAGAGACGAGGTGTTTGCAAAGATCCGTGAAAATCCACAGCATCAGTTCCTGTTCCTTACCAAGCGACCTGATTTGCTGGATTTTGATACCGATCTGGAAAACGCATGGTTTGGCGCTACGGTGACGAGGAAAGCAGAACTGTGGCGTATCGACGCCCTTCGGAAAAACGTCAGAGCAAAACATTACCATGTTACCTTTGAGCCGTTATTCGACGATCCAGGCACAGTTGACCTTTCCGGAATCAATTGGATCGTTGTCGGCACCATGACCGGAGCTCAGAGCAGGAAGATTCATACGGAGCCGGAATGGGCATGGTCTCTGGCGGACCAGGCACATAA
>NZ_JACOOY010000040.1:0-647 GCF_014287705.1 Dorea hominis
CGAAGTCAGTGACCTAACCGTAAGGAAGGAGCTGCCGAAGGTGGGACCGATAACTGGGGTGAAGTCGTAACAAGGTAGCCGTATCGGAAGGTGCGGCTGGATCACCTCCTTTCTAAGGAAAGTGGATAAAGTAAGTTGCTAATGCAGCTGAATCAATCCAACTAAAACGGAAAAAAGTAAGGGTTGTTGTTTATTGTTTAGTTATTAAGGCTGTCAAAAGCTTAATAATGATTTCTGGTGGCGATGCGCTTGGGGGTAACACCCGTTCCCATCCCGAACACGATGGTTAAGACCCAAGCGGCCGATGGTACTGCACTGGAGACGGTGTGGGAGAGTAGGTGGCTGCCAGATCTAAAAAAAGAAAACTGGTTTTACCAGTGATCAGAGGATTGAAGGGATTCAGTTTTCTGATGACTGATGAAACAAGCAGTCAGAATGATAAGATGCGAAGCTCTAAAATCTATGATTTTATCGCTCATGGCATTACATGCCAATGCATTGAAAAGCATTTATGCTTAGACAAGCAAACTTGTCACACATAACTGTTTTCGAATATTCGCATCTATATGTACCTTGAAAATTGCATATAAGAAATAGAAATGATAAGATAAATATCTTATTCAAGACATCCGAGGTAATTGTTATTA
>NZ_JACOOY010000041.1:0-617 GCF_014287705.1 Dorea hominis
ATGGGAAGATTCGTAGAGTTCTCTGTATTCGGACAGCCGGTAACCGTAGATTGGAGTATTATTTCTGACCGTAAAGAATTAGACCTTCTCGGTGTACACTTAAGCCCGTTCTGCTATGACACAGTCATTGAATGGATCGGCAACGGCAAACTGCCGACAGACGGCGTCGTAACACACAAATTTCCACTGGAGAAATGGGAAGAAGGATTCCACATCGCGAAGACAGGCGAGAACGGAGCACTGAAGGTTGTGCTCGTGCCAGAGATGGAGGCTTAGTGATACCAAGGGACAAAGGTCTGTATCCACGTGAATTTACTCACAAGTGGATAACAGACCTTGGGATCTGCCTACCCGACATGAGCTTAAAAGCGGGATGATAATCCCGCGATATGCGAATGAAGGGTAGGATTGTGAGAGTGCGCAGCACGGAACAATCCGTGGGTATCACGTAATAGTATAGAGCATTATTATAGAAATGACATAGGAGATTCAGGAGGGAAATAGATATGCAGCGGATTATGAACAACCCGGACAATATCGTAGATGAGATGCTTAAAGGTTTTCTGAAAGCACATTCCGATATTGTAGAGAGCACAGAGAACGGAAGAGTTGTAAAA
>NZ_JACOOY010000042.1:0-596 GCF_014287705.1 Dorea hominis
CGAAGTCAGTGACCTAACCGTAAGGAAGGAGCTGCCGAAGGTGGGACCGATAACTGGGGTGAAGTCGTAACAAGGTAGCCGTATCGGAAGGTGCGGCTGGATCACCTCCTTTCTAAGGATAGAAGTAAGGGTTGTGTCTATTGTTTAGTTATTAAGGCTGTCAAAAGCTTAATAATGATTTCTGGTGGCGATGCGCTTGGGGGTAACACCCGTTCCCATCCCGAACACGATGGTTAAGACCCAAGTGGCCGATGGTACTGCACTGGAGACGGTGTGGGAGAGTAGGTGGCTGCCAGAGTTTGAAAAAAGAAAAACTGGTTTTACCAGTGATCAGAGGATTGAAGGGATTCAGTTTTCTGATGACTGATGAAACAAGCAGTCAGAATGATAAGATGCGAAGTTCTAAAATCTATGATTTTATCGCTCATGGCATTACATGCCAATGCATCGAAAAGCATTTATGCTTAGACAAGCAAGCTTGTCACACATAACTGTTTTCGAATATTCGCATCTATATGTACCTTGAAAATTGCATATAAGAAATAGAAATGATAAGATAAATATCTTATTCAAGACATCCGAGGTAATTGTTATTA
>NZ_JACOOY010000043.1:0-540 GCF_014287705.1 Dorea hominis
ATGGGAAGATTCGTAGAGTTCTCTGTATTCGGACAGCCGGTAACCGTAGATTGGAGTATTATTTCTGACCGTAAAGAATTAGACCTTCTCGGTGTACACTTAAGCCCGTTCTGCTATGATACAGTCATTGAATGGATCGGCAACGGCAAACTGCCGACAGACGGCGTCGTAACACACAAATTCCCACTGGAGAAATGGGAAGAAGGATTCCACATCGCGAAGACAGGCGAGAACGGAGCACTGAAGGTTGTGCTCGTGCCAGAGATGGAGGCTTAGTGATATCAAGGGACTAAGGTCTGTATCCACGTGAATTTACTCACAAGTGGTAGGATTGTGAGAGTGCGCAGCACGGAACAATCCGTGGGTATCACGTAATAGTATAGAGCATTATTATAGAAATGACATAGGAGATTCAGGAGGAAAATAGATATGCAGCGGATTATGAACAACCCGGACAATATCGTAGATGAGATGCTTAAAGGTTTTCTGAAAGCACATTCCGATATTGTAGAGAGCACAGAGAACGGAAGAGTTGTAAAA